>JBFJZC010000073.1:0-10865 GCA_041622295.1 Porticoccaceae bacterium | reverse complement strand
TTGCAACAAAAGCCTGAGTGAGCACCCCTTTCATGCCCGTAATCAAAACCAAAATCAACACCCGCACGACGGACTTCGCCGATAACGCCGCACATATGCAGGTCCTGGTTGATGATCTGACTGCTAAAATTGAGCAGATCAAGCTGGGCGGCGGCGAAAAATCTCGCCTGCGCCATGTTGGCCGTGGCAAATTACTGCCGCGCGATCGGCTCAAATACCTGCTCGACCCCGGCACGCCGTTTCTGGAATTTTCCCACTTCGCCGCCTGGGAGTGCTACGACGACTACATCCCCGCCGCCAGCATGATTACCGGCATTGGCCGTGTATCGGGTCAGGAGTGCCTGATTATCGTTAACGACGCCACCGTCAAAGGCGGCACTTACTATCCGCTAACGGCCACCAAAAACGTGCGTGCGCAAACCATCGCCGAAGAAAATAATCTGCCCTGTATTTATCTGGTTGACTCCGGCGGCGCGTTCCTGCCCATGCAGGCACAGGTGTTTCCCGACCGCCTGCATTTCGGCCGCAGTTTTTACAATGAAGCGCGCATGTCCGCCAAGGGCATTCCGCAAATCGCCGTGGTTATGGGTTCCTGCACGGCGGGTGGCGCCTATGTGCCCGCCATGGCCGATGAATCCATTATCGTTAAAAACCAGGGCACCATTTTTCTCGGTGGCCCACCACTGGTAAAAGCCGCTACCGGCGAAATTGTCACCGCCGAGGAGCTGGGTGGCGCCGACGTGCACTGCCGCACCTCTGGCGTTACCGATCATTACGCGCAAAACGATCACCACGCACTTAAACTGGCGCGCCAGTCGGTGGCGCGACTCAATCGCGTCAAGCCCGTGCAGCTTGATATTCGTGAGCCGGTAGAACCACTCTATGACGCCAAAGAAATCTACGGCGTGGTACCCAAAGACTCGAAACACCCTTACGACGTGCGCGAAGTCATCGCCCGCGTGGTGGACGGCTCAGCATTCGATGAATTCAAAGCCCTTTACGGCGCCACGCTGGTGTGCGGCTTCGCGCGCATTCACGGCTACCCGGTAGGGATTCTCGGCAACAACGGCATTCTTTTCGGCGAGTCCGCGCAAAAAGGCGCGCACTTTATCGAGCTGTGCGCGCAACGCAAAATCCCGTTAGTGTTTCTCCAAAATATCACCGGCTTTATGGTTGGCAAACAGTACGAGGCCGGCGGCATTGCCAAGCACGGGGCGAAAATGGTCACTGCCGTGGCCTGTGCTGAAGTACCCAAGTTCACCATTATTATCGGTGGCTCCTTCGGCGCCGGTAACTACGGCATGTGTGGCCGCTCCTACGACCCGCGCTTTTTGTTTATGTGGCCCAATGCACGTATCTCAGTGATGGGTGGCGAGCAGGCCGCCGGGGTATTAGCCACCGTCAAACGCGAGCAGATAGAAGGGCAGGGGCAGACCTGGAGCGCGGAGGAAGAGGCCGCCTTCAAACAGCCGACCATCGACCTCTATGAGCAACAGGGTCACCCCTACTACGCCTCTGCGCGGCTGTGGGACGACGGCATTATCGATCCGGCCGATACGCGAACCGTACTGGGCCTGTGTATTTCTGCCAGCCTCAACAAAAAGATTGAAGACACCAAGTTCGGCGTCTTCAGAATGTAATTTTTGTGGCCTGCCTTACCCAGGCCACACCGGGAATCACACACTATGTTCGACAAAATTCTAATTGCTAACCGCGGTGAAATTGCCTGCCGTGTTATTCGCACAGCGCGTAAACTGGGCATTCGCACAGTGGCGGTTTACTCGGATGCTGATCGCCGCGCTCTGCATGTCACCATGGCCGATGAAGCCGTACATATTGGTGGCGCGCCTTCCAGGGAATCCTACCTGCTGGCCGACCGCGTAATTGCCGCCGCCAAAAAAACCGGCACTCAGGCCATTCACCCCGGCTACGGTTTTCTATCCGAAAACGCCGCGTTTAGCCAGGCCTGCAAAGCCAACGACATTGTCTTTATTGGACCGCCCGTGGGCGCCATCGAAGCCATGGGTTCAAAATCCGCCGCCAAGCAAATCATGGAAAAAGCCGGTGTACCCCTGGTGCCCGGCTATCACGGCGACGATCAAAGTCCCGCCATTTTGAAAAAACACGCCGACGACATGGGCTACCCCGTGCTACTGAAAGCCACCGCCGGTGGTGGCGGCAAGGGCATGCGCCAGGTGTGGCATAGCGACGAGTTTGACGAAGCGCTGGCAGCGGCGAAGCGCGAATCCCTGTCCAGCTTCGGCGACGACCGCATGCTGGTGGAAAAATACCTGACTCAGCCCCGCCACGTAGAAATTCAGGTATTTTGCGATCAGCAAGGCAACGGCGTTTATCTGTTTGAACGCGACTGCTCCGTGCAGCGCCGCCACCAGAAAGTCATCGAAGAGGCGCCCGCACCCGGCATGAACGATACCGTGCGCACAGCCATGGGCGACGCCGCCCTGGTCGCCGCCGCTGCCATCAATTACGAAGGCGCGGGCACCGTCGAATTTCTCCTCGACAAAGACGACTCCTTCTACTTTATGGAAATGAATACCCGCCTGCAGGTGGAGCACCCGGTGACCGAAATGATCACCGGGCAGGATCTGGTGGAGTGGCAACTGCGTGTCGCTGCCGGGCAGCGGCTACCGCTCACGCAAAGCGAGTTGAAGATCAACGGCCACGCCTTTGAGGCGCGCATCTACGCCGAAGACCCTGACAATGACTTCCTGCCGGTAACCGGCACGTTGTCGTACCTGCAACCGCCGGAAGAAAGCCCCCATGTGCGGGTTGATACCGGCGTTTTGCAGGGCGATGAGGTCAGCGTATTTTACGACCCAATGATCGCCAAGCTCATCGTCTGGGATGAAAACCGCGACCGCGCACTCGCGCGACTGGCCCAGGCCCTGAGCGAATACCGTATCAGCGGTATGACCACCAACGTGGAGTTCCTCTACAACCTGTGCACCACCGAGCCCTTCCGCAAAGCTGATCTCGATACCGGCTTTATCGAAAAACACAGTGCACTGATTTTTCGCAAAAATGCTGCTGACCTTGGCCGGTATTTGTCACTCGCCGCCATCTACCTGATACGCCGGCGTGAGCAGGATGCCGCGACACTGGCCTCGCAAAGCACCGACCCCTACTCGCCGTGGCATACGCCCAACGGCTGGAATAACTGCGGCGCCAAAGTCCACGACTTTCCCCTGTTGATCAACGGCACTGAAATTACCGTGGTCGCGGAGGAAACCGCAGCGCATCGTTTCACCGTCACCACCGCTGGCGGTGACCTATCAATCCACACCCAGGTCAGTGCCACACTGGCTGGCGAGACGCTGCACGCCGACATCGACGGCCATCGCAGCCGCGCCAGCGTCGTCGCTCACGGCGGCACCTACAGCCTGTTTACCCAGGACGGCGCGCTACAGTTCAGCGTTATTGAGCCAGACTGCGGCGACAGCGATGGCGATGCTGCCGACGGCGGCCTGACCGCACCCATGACCGGCACCATTGTCGCCCTGGCCGTCGCCGTCGGTAGCGTCGTTGAGAAAGGCCAGCCCATCGTGATTATGGAAGCCATGAAAATGGAACACACCATCCGCGCCCCGGCCAATGGCACTGTCGTCGAGTTTTACTTTCAACCCGGCGAGTTAGTGGATGGCGGCGTCGAACTGGTCAATTTCGAGCCCGCAACGGAGTAAACGCCAATACTCCCGGAGCAAGCGTCCATGAACCTGCCAGAGTACGTCAAATTATTTGAGGTCGGCCCGCGGGATGGTCTGCAAAATGAAGCCGTGCCCGTCGCTACCGAAACCAGGGTGGCGCTCGTTGAAAAACTCGCCGATGCCGGCATAAAAGCCATCGAAAGCGGCAGTTTTGTCAGCCCAAAATGGGTGCCTCAAATGGCCGGCAGCGAAGCCGTGTTCGCCATGATCAAACGCCAGCCCGGCGTCACCTATTCCGCCCTGACGCCCAATATGCGCGGCCTTGAGCGGGCCATAGCCGCTGGCGTCTCGGAGGTTGCTGTGTTCATTGCCGCCACCGAAGCGTTCAGCCAGAAAAATACCAACTGCTCCATTGCTGAGGGTATTGAGCGTTCCGCCCAATTAACTGAAGCCGCACTGGCCCAGGGTCTCGCCGTGCGCGGCTATATTTCTGTGGTGGCCGGCTGCCCCTATCAGGGCGACGTACCCGTTGCCAGCCTTGCGCCACTGGCCAAAGCCCTGCTCGCTATGGGCTGTTACGAAGTGTCCCTCGGTGACTCCATTGGCGTTGCCACACCGGGGCACATCAAAAATATTATTCAGGCCGTGGCCAGCGAAGTGCCCGTCGGCAAGCTCGCCATGCACCTGCACGACACCTACGGTCAGGCCCTGGCCAATATCCACGCCGCACTGGAGTTGGGCATCACCGTCGTCGACAGTTCGGTTGCCGGCCTCGGCGGCTGCCCCTACGCGCCCGGCGCCACCGGCAACGTGGCCAGCGAGGATGTGGTGTACATGCTTAACGGGCTGGGCATTGCCCACGGCGTCGACCTTAACAAACTCGTCGCTGCCGGGGATTTTATAACCCGCAAACTCGGCCGCGACAATGGCTCGCGTGTCGCCAGGGCGATGCTGGCGAAGCAGCAGGAGAAACACCAGGTACAGACCGCGCGGTAGCTGCCTGACACCTCACGAGCGCCAGCCGAGAGCGGACGCCTAACACATCGCCTAACAGCGAACTCAACTACTCAAAGCCCCCTCCTTCGCAAAACTATCTCGGTGTGTATGAATGGCAGATGGAACTAGCGAAGACTCCCAACTTTACTTTAAAATTTTCTTCAAAATTCAAACAGGCGCAAATATCCCAATTAAAATTACTGTGTTGAGAGGCATGTAACAGGACTGCTTTTTTAGCAAAAGATACTGAATTTAGCGACAGTTATAAAACTTGCTGGTATCAACGTAAAAAAAGGTACTTCATAACGCCATCAACAACGGATGAGCGTCTAAAGTTTATTCTCGGCTGAGCGTCGCTCAGAATGACATTTTTTATGCTAAGGGCAGCAGGCGTATGAGCGCAGAGACTTTAGTGAGTTCCGATGGCAAATCACGTTGTCGCTGGTGTCACGCTGCACCAGAATTCCTGGCCTACCATGACACCGAATGGGGCTTTCCGGTCAGCGATGAGCACCGCTTGTTCGAGAAATTGAGCCTGGAGAGTTTTCAGTCCGGGTTGAGCTGGCGCACCATCCTCGCCAAGCGCGAAAACTTCCGGGCCGCTTTCCATAATTTCGACTATGACAGAATTGCGGGGTTTACTCAGCGCGACATCGACAGGCTACTCAAAGACGACGGCATTGTCCGCCACCGCGGCAAGATTGAAGCAACCATCAACAACGCGCGACAGGCGCAGGTATTGGTTAAACAGGAAGGGTCGCTGGCAGCGTTTATCTGGCGTTACGAGCCCGACATAGAGCAACTTGCTGCACCACAGACAGCTTCAACCTCGGTCGAATCACTGGCGTTGTCGAAGGATTTAAAGAAACTGGGCTGGAAATTCGTCGGCCCCACGACGGTGTATGCCTTTATGCAGGCGATGGGGCTGATCAACGATCATGCAAAGGATTGTGTCATCAGGACCAGGGTCGAGAGGGCGCGCAAGACTTTCAGACGACCGGGACGCTGACAAAAGTGCTTCCCTGCGAGACAGGCGTTCCTGTCGCATCATGCTGCCAGGCCAGCTTATCGAATATCCCGCCTGGGACCCTCAATCGGTATCACAAACGTCCAGTTACATGAAATAATAAACCCTACACTCGAAACGCAGTATGAACATGCGCAAACTTGCTTACCTTATTTTCTGCATCACATTCACTGCGGCCGCCCGCGAACCCGAAACACAGGCCAACTTTGAACCTGCACACAAGCACGAAACAGTCGGCGTGCACATTCAGACTGGCTGGGAAAGCCGATATTCCCTGGAAGGTAGAGACAGTCTTGATGGCGATTCCCTGCTCGCAACGAGTATTGAACTCGACTGGAATCGCTTCTCCGGCGGGATCTGGTATGGACAATCTCCCGACCAGAACTATGATGAATTGCGGATGTCGCTAGGCTTAAATGAAGCTATCGGCGATTTTGAGTTCTACGCTTCTTACACTCACCTGCAGTTTCTGTCCAATGACCTTCACGATAATGAGGTCGGCATGGGTGGCAGCTGGTCGGGCCTGCCTCTGGAGCTGGTGATAGCGCTGGATACCTACTACTCATTCGATGCCGACGGTTCGTTCTGGCAAGTGGCGCTGAACCGTACGTTTGAAATATCAGATCGCCTCACCGTGGCGGGGTCGGGAATGTTTGGCGTTAACCAGGGCTACGTTGCCGATGGTCATGACGGCGCCAATAACCTTGCGCTGCGCATTGGTACCGAATACATTATCACGCCGTTGCTTACGCTTACCGCCCATGCGACATACAGCTGGGCTGTCGATAGCGACTCAAACCTGGCCGGTGACGAGCAACTGGTCGATTTTTTTCACGGCGGCGCTAGCCTGCAGTGGTCGTTTTGAGTTGCTACCAGGCACAATCGATGCAAATCTCGAGCAACCACGATACTGAACTACAGGCCGCGTGAGTGTGCCACGCGCTGCGAACATCGTTCATCGGCGATCTGCTTCGTGCAAACTAAATTGCAAGTGGACTTTCAGTAAGCGTCGATATTTGAAACAATAAGCCCTGAAACGACCCAATTCAAAACTACGTTATTCAAAACCTCGCTATTCGCTTGATTAACAGTGTCCAGGCCGCTGGAGGCAGGTCTATCGGCGTCCCCACCTGCAATCCATGTGGAGTTATATGCTGCCATTACTCGTACCCATCTCAGCACTTTTAATCTCGAATGCACTGCTGCTTGTTGGGCACGGACTGCTACTAACACTGCTACCCATTGTTGCGAGCACCTCGGGGTTTTCAGATACCCAGGTGGCGCTGACTGGGTCTGCATACTTCCTCGGGTTTGTATCCGGCTGTATTGCCACGCCTAATATCCTGCGGCGAGTTGGCCATATACGCAGTTTCGCCGTGTTGGCAACCCTGTATTCCGCCATAATCCTGCTGTTTCCCTGGGTGCCGGAATTTTTTTCCTGGCTATTACTACGTTTTCTCGTTGGCTCTGCCATTTCCGGTTTATACATGATTATCGAAAGCTGGCTGAACGAACGTGCCAGCACCGACAACCGTGGCACCATACTGTCGGTCTATACGATGCTAAACATGTTGATGATAGCGGTTGGACAACAACTGATGAATTTTGGCGGCGCCGATAATTACCGGTTATTTGCACTGGCGGCCATCTTCGTTTCGGTCGCTATCATCCCCGTATCCCTGACCTTATCGCTGGCGCCGGCCCCTATCCAGAGAGTAAAGATAAGCTTGCCGAAAGTATGGCGACACTCTCATATCGGTTTGATAGGCGCTGTCGTATCCGGTTTAATGGGCGGCGCTTTCTGGTCTCTGGCACCTGTCTACGCCAGAGACAGTGGTTTCGATAACTTTCAGCTAAGTCTTTTTATGTCAGCTACAGTGTTAGGCGGGGCATTTTTTCAACTGCCACTGGGAAAGTTATCAGACCACTATGATCGACGGATAATCCTTATGTATTCAGCACTGGCAGGCGCCATAATTTCAGTGCTGTTTGTGCTCGCTCCTTATACCGAAGCCGAATTTGGCGGGTGGCGGACCAGCGCCCTGGCTTTTCTGTGGGGAGGAATGACTACGACTCTGTACGCCATTTGCCTGGCTCACGCCAACGATAATGCCACAGCAACAGACTTTGTTGAGATTGGTAGCGGCATGTTAATCACATTGGGGGTTTGCTCAGCCCTCGGCGCGCCAATTGCATCGTTAGTTATGAGCGTTATGGGCCCAGAGGGTCTCTATGTCTATATGGCCGTATGTCTTATGGCCTTTGCTGTGATTATTATGTTGCGACGCCGTACACACGTACTTCCTGACACACTAGAATTGGGCGAAACGTTTAGACCGGTGACTGAGATGACAACGCCTGCAGCCTATGAAATGGATCCTCGTCATGAAGAAGACGTCGCTGCGCCACAATAAGGTCATAGATCTGCTACCCCGTGCTTTCTCGACCAGGTCGTGCAATTATTTTTCCCAATCAAAGCGCGGCAACCCGGTAAATGCCTGATGCAGGCCCTCACTCCAACTCGTCTGTAACGATTTGTACATGGGCGATTCCAGGGTCAACTTAATGTAATAGGGAGCCTGTATTACGTTTGGCCTATGCATCGCCAGTTCCAGCGGCGGACGAACAGAAAGATTACTGCGCATGGTGGAGTCCAGTGACACCAGTGCACAACGGGCGGCGTCTTCCAGAGAAACCGTAGGTGTAATTATTCGATCCAGAATCGGTTTGCCATATTTGTTTTCGCCGATTTGCAAATAGGGTGTTTCCGGTGAGGCACTGATATAGTTTCCCTCTGGGTATATCAGAAATATTTCCGGCGCTTGACCGGCAATTTGTCCACCAAAAATAAAGCTGGCCCCAGCACTAATATTGGTTTTTTGCATCGCGTTGGCGTGACGTAACTGTTCAATCTGACTCAGTTCGCCTATATATCGTGCAACTTCATTGAGGTTACGACTTTTGCGCAAGTTAACTTTTCCCGCATTCAATTCCACGTCGTTTCTGATGGTATTGATCACCGCCTGAGATGTGGCGAGATTTCCCGAGGTCAACAAGACACATATCCGATCCTCTGGCCAGACAAACGTGTGCATTTTGCTGTAGGCCGTCACATAATCGACACCCGCATTGGTTCGCGAATCAGACGCAAAAACAAGGCCGTTATTCACATTAATCGCAAGGCAATAGGTCATTTTATTTTTCCTACTTTGATTGGGTAAATATAGCACTCATGACCATGAACGGCGCACAAAAAATACGGAAACTCAAACGATAAGTGGATCCAAAAACAGTGCACATCACACCACGAGACCGCAGCAAAATACAGCGATATTTAGTCAATCTACATTGTCATCCCGGCATGTGTTTTCGCGCTCAGGGCATTTTCTATTTGCATTCAAACCTATATATACGTTATAAATTGACATCTACTAATTTCTCTCAAGACTTATAAAACATGGCTATTCGCTGGGGCAGTTACCGGGTAAAAGGTCTTTACGATGAACTGCTTCGCGCCAGTGGACGCCCGCGACCCGCCGCTGAAGCACTGTGCAATTACTTGCGTACCCTGAAAGATCAGGATATTGAAGACTACAAGGCGGCAGCAGAGTCAGCTATCCACGTCATGGGCATTAGCTTTACCGTCTACACGGAAGAGGATGGCTCCATCGATCGAGCCTGGCCATTTGACATTATCCCGCGCATCATCGAAAAGCAGGAATGGCTGCAAATTGAGGCTGGCCTCAAGCAGCGGGTTCGAGCGCTGAACCTGTTTATCGATGATCTATATCACGACCAGCGAATCGTCAAAGACGGCGTTTTCCCCGCAGGTTTATTAAAAGACTCGAAAAATTTCCGCCCTCAGTGCACCGGCGTTAATCCACCTCTCGGCATCTGGGCACACATCTGCGGGTCCGATCTGGTGCGCGATCATGACGGCACCGTCTACGTGCTGGAAGATAATCTGCGGGTTCCGTCAGGGGTTTCCTACATGATGGAAAACCGTCAGGTAATGAAGCGCGTTTTCCCCGACATGTTCGAACAATACAATATAATGCCGGTTGATGATTATCCCTCGCAGCTGTACGACACCCTGGCTGCGCTGTCGCCACGACCCAGTGATCAACCTGAAATTGTTGTTCTTACCCCGGGCATATTCAATTCCGCCTACTTCGAACACGCCTACCTGGCCCAACAAATGGGCGCCGAGCTAGTTGAGGGTAGCGACCTGGTGGTGACTGACGATGACGAAGTATTTATGCGGACCATTGAGGGCCTGACACGTGTAGACGTTATCTACCGCCGTATTGATGACCTGTATCTTGACCCTGAAGTGTTTCTTCCCGATTCCACACTCGGTGTACCGGGTCTGATGCGCGCCTGGAAAGCTGGCAAGGTGGCTCTCGCCAATGCACCTGGCGCAGGGGTCGCTGATGACAAAGTTGTCTATGCCTATGTGCCAGAGATGATCAAATACTACCTGGACGAGGAAGCAATCCTGCCCAACGTGCCTACATACAAGTGTGTAAACAAACAGGAGCGTGAATACGTCATTGAGAATATCGCCAAAATGGTGGTCAAACCGGCCAATGAGTCCGGCGGCTATGGCATGTTAATCGGGCCACACGCCAGCAAGGCAGAGCATCAAAAATTTGTCCGCCTGATTCGCCGCGATCCACGTAACTACGTTGCCCAACCCATGCTGACACTGTCCACGGCGCCGACTCTGGTCAACACGCGAGTGGAACCGCGCCATCTGGATTTGCGCCCCTTTGTCCTCAGCGGCAAAAACACCTTTGTAACGACCGGCGGCCTGACGCGTGTCGCGTTACGCAAAGGTTCGACCGTGGTTAATTCATCACAGGGCGGTGGCAGTAAGGACACATGGATAGTCGACATGGAGGCGTCCTCATGACCATGCTCTCTCGTGTCGCCAACAACATCTACTGGATGGCCCGGTATCTGGAACGCGCTGAAAATACCGCTCGCCTCGTCAACGTCAATGGTCACCTGCTGCTGGATTTGCCGAAAGGCGTACGCCTCGGTTGGGAGCCTATTATTGCTATCACGCACAGCCGCGATCTGTTCTTCAGCCTCTACGATGAAGCCAGCGAACGCAATGTGGTGCGTTTTCTGGTAGCGGATGTGAAAAATCCGGATTCCATCCTCAGCGCCCT
>JBFJZC010000072.1:0-10870 GCA_041622295.1 Porticoccaceae bacterium | reverse complement strand
TGCTTCAGGCGGAATATAAAGATCTTTGGGTAACTCTGTCAGTTGTTTGCCATGCACAATGACAAACGGCATTTCACCCTGTGCAGGGCCAGATGAATGACCGCTGGTTAACTGCGGCGTTACTGGCAGGCTGGCATTTTCTTCTATAGTCTCTGCGGTCACTGGGGGTCTCGATGACGTTGTCGTGACCGGCATTATACTGAAACGGTGTTGCTAAACGGAGTCTTGTTGCGCCTAAATACGGCCCTGGTTCAGCCAAATACAGTCTTGCCCTGCTCAGCCCTGATCTTATAGATCAAAAGCCGCAACATCACCCATGCCGCGGCGCAGCACAACCGGGCTCTCGTTGGTGAGATCAATCACGGTTGTCGCTTCAAGCCCCCCGTAACCTCCATCGACGATAAGATCGACGTGCCGGTCGAGCATATCGCGGATGTCATCCGGATCAGTCAAAGGGTATTCGGCACCGGGCATGATCAACGTACTACTCATCAGCGGCTCACCCAGCCCGGCCAGCAGGGCCTGAGCTATGGGGTTGGCTGGTACGCGAAGACCGATGGTCTTGCGTTTGGGGTGCATCAGCCGCCGCGGCACTTCAGAAGTCGCTTCCAGGATAAAAGTATAGGCCCCGGGTGTATTGGCCTTCAAACGACGAAATACCTGATTATTTACCTTGGCGTAAATCGCCAGTTCGGAAAGATCCCGACACACCAGGGTAAAATTGTGGTGTTTATCCAGTTGTCTGATTTGGCGAATTCTGTCGAGGGCCGCTTTATCGCCAAGATGACAACCAATCGCGTAGGCTGAATCAGTCGGATAAACCAGTACCCCACCCGCCCGGATAATCGCCACAGCCTGTTCTATTAACCGCCCCTGGGGATTATCAGGGTGGACGTAAAGCATTTGCGCCATAGGAAACCTGACGGGGTCAAAATAAGGCTGCAGACTATAGTCCGTTCACTACCAAAACACGATAGCCGCACGCAACGCCAGATCTAAGCGGTACACGCCAGATACAGAATGCCGTAACAGGCGCATTAGCCGATTCGTGGGGATGAGTTTTCATCCTCTGTCCACAGCCTATTGACCCGGATGCAAGGACCCGTGCCAAAGCGAGGCGGAACCGGTAAAATCACCGCTCATGAATCCGACAGATAACGCAATGACTGATAGCGCAACCCCTCAACAGCCACCGCCCCCGGAGAATATGCTCGTCAATCTGGCTTTTAATGTTGTCGCACCAACCCTGATCCTGGTAAAGCTAAGTGATGCACAATACCTTGGAACCACCTGGGCTATTGTCATAGCCCTGTTATTTCCCATCAGCTACGGGCTACGAGACTTCCACCGACGGCGCAAAATTAACTTTTTCTCAGGGCTTGGCGTATTTAGCGTTTTTCTTACCGGGGGTATCAGCTTACTGGGCCTCGACCCCCAATTTCTGGCCATCAAGGAAGCTGCCATACCAGCCATCTTTGGCCTGGCAACGCTGCTATCACTGAAAACGCGCTACCCTCTGGTGCGCACCCTGCTGTTCAACGACACTGTGGTCGAGACCGAAAAAGTTAAGACCGCACTAATAGAAAATGACAGTACGCAGGCGTTCGACAAACGAATGATCACCGCTTCATGGATTATTGCCGGTTCGTTTTTTCTTTCGTCACTGTTAAATTACTTGCTGGCGACGCTCATCGTTACCAGTCAGCCTGGCAGTGTGGAGTACAATACCCAACTCGGTAAAATGACCGCGCTCAGCTTTCCAGTCATTGCCCTGCCTGCTATGGCGGTCATGGTAATCGCCATGATTTATCTGTTTCGTGGCATCACCCGGCTAACCGGCATGCCGTTTGAATCGATAATTAGACATCACGGGAAGGACGATCACTGATGTGGTTCAGTATTGTATGCGAAGACATTGGCAACAGCCTGCCGTTACGACAAGGGGCTCGGCCAGATCACCTGGCGCGACTGGAAGCCCTGCAGCAAGCTGGGCGGTTATTGGTAGCCGGCCCTAATCCAGCTGTCGCGGCAAATGATCCCGGCGCAGCGGGTTTTACCGGCAGCATCATTATTGCCGAATTTGCCTGTGAGGATGACGCCAGGATATGGGCCAATGCCGACCCTTATCTCGCCGCAGGCGTCTACGCATCGGTCACCGTCAAGCCGTTCAAAAAGGTACTGCCGTAATGTGTTTGACACACACCTATACTATTTTCTTTCCCTGTAGGACACGATTTGGCGCTACGGCTTTCCGCCTTGAAGCGCCAGACTCTGCTCGGCTAAACCCGGCTCGCCCAAACCCTACTCCACCGAACTCGCAACACCACTGAAACCAATGCAACGGAACCCAAGGCCAGGAAATATGTACAGACTCGTCTACCTGTTAATGCTGCTAGTAATTGCAGGACCTGCACTGGCGACAACACGCTACATCAATGACGAACTAAGAGTGCCGCTACGCAAAAGCCCCTGCGGCAACTGCGCTATTCTGCATAATGGTCTCAAGTCGGGCCTGAAACTCACCGTTATCGAAACAGCCGACGGCTGGAGCCATATCTCCACGCCAGGCGGCCTTGAAGGCTGGATGGAAAGTCAGTATCTGGTCGACGAGCCCATTGCTCGTACGCAGCTCGCCGAGCTACGCAAACGCCACGAGGCGATCAAAACTCGGGACGCGCGTATTGGCAATAGCCTCGAGGAGTCCGAAACAGAACTCAATCTGCTGCAGGATGAACTCGTCGCCCTGCAGGAAGACAACAACGCGATGGCCGCAGAGCTGGCCGAAATACGCGAGATTTCCACTGACACATTGACCTTGCATACACAAAATCAGGAACTCATCAAACAAAATAAAATGCTACAAAACGAGATAGACGTTTTAACTGCAACCACCGAGCGCCTGACCAACAGCAATGCCCAGAAGTGGTTTTTCTACGGCGCGCTCGCGGTGGTCATGGGGGCATTGCTTGCCATCCTGTTGCCTCGCATGCGACGTCGGAGCCGTGGCTATTCCGAATGGGCCTGACGATTGCCCTCAACATCACTGCGCTGAGGAACGGCGGATGATCGCACTCAGCGTCAACGTCAACAAAATTGCCCTGATCCGTAATTCCCGGGCGGGGAATAACCCGGATCTCACCAGCCACGCGCGGCGCTGTATTGAGGCGGGCGCCGATGGTATTACTGTGCACCCTCGACCCGATCAGCGCCACATAAGACCTGGTGACGTTGTCGACCTGGCGCAGCTGACCCACCAGTTTGCGGGCGTAGAATTCAACATCGAAGGCAATCCCTTCGCCGCACCGCGGGGCAATTACCCTGGCTTACTGGCACTGGTTGAACAAACACAACCCCAACAATGCACGCTGGTGCCCGATACCAATAATCAGCTGACCTCGGACCACGGCTTCGATCTCACCAAAACCGCCGACCAGCTCGCACCGGTTGTCGCTCGCCTTCAGTACCTGGGCACGCGGGTCAGTCTCTTTATGGATGCGGATATTCCACAGATAGAACTGGCCCGGCAACTCGGTGTAGATCGCATCGAGCTGTACACCGGCCCCTACGCAGCCGCGTGGTCAGATCCGTTGCTGCGCGACCAGGTCTTTGATCGTTACCGCGCGGCAGCACGCTACGCCACAGAGGTCGACCTTGGCGTCAACGCTGGCCATGACCTTAATCTGGAGAATCTGGCAACATTTGCGACTGTGCCCGGGTTGCTGGAGGTCTCAATTGGCCATGCCCTGATCATTGACGCCATTAACATAGGCCTGCACAGCGCTGTGCAGGCCTATAAATTGCTGTTAAAGCGAACAGCGAGTTAAAGCTCGCCAAGAACTAACCAGGCCCATGCCATTACCTCACATCAATGTCATCGGTTCCGGAAAACTAGGGCGTACACTGGTCAGGTTGTTTGTTGATCAAAAGCTGGTGCAGCCTGGTGACTTTTTTAATCGCAACGCGACCCACAGTGCTGCTGCCGTCAAATTCTGCGGCGGCGGTCAAAGCAGTCAGTCACTTGCGGAGATGGGGTCTGCCGAACTATGGCTGCTGGCGACACCAGATGACACGATTGGCGAAGTCGCTTGTTCTCTGGCCGCCTGTCGGCACGACTGGGCACAGACAATCGTGTTCCATGCCAGTGGATTGCACAGCTCCACCTTACTCGAACCGCTAAAAAACAGGGGTGCGGCAGTCGCAAGCGCACATCCCGTGCACAGCTTTGCCAACCCTGAACAATCGCTGACCAGCTACCACGGCACGGTCTGTACCATTGAGGGCGATCCGCTCGCCACAGAAAGACTGAGCGAACTGTTTAGCAATATCGGCAGCACGGTCATCCCTCTCTCGGCGGCCGGTAAAGCTGTCTATCACGCCGCCACAGTAGTGGCTTCTAACTACCTCGTCGCGCTGCAGCAAATCAGCCAGGACATGCTTGCGCACGCAGGCATGGGCGCGATCGATACCCTGCAAATCTTACAACCACTGATGGATCAATCCTTACTGAATATCCGTAAAAATGGCTCAGTCAACGCCTTAACTGGACCCGTTTCACGAGGCGATATCCAGACGTTGACGAAACATATCGACGCCATCGCCAGGGAGATTCCTCAGTACCTGCCTGCCTACAGGGAACTCGGCAAAGTTGCCGTGCGCATAGCACGGGAGCAACAACAACTGGGGGAGTCCCGTCTGAACGAGATGGCCGCACTGTTTTCTTCCTGAGACAAACGCTGTTAACGATACAGGCCCATCCACGCACGCGGCGGCGACGCCGATCTTTAATGCTGTCCTTGAACCGGGGACAAACGCAGAGCTCTAACCCATGCGCGCAACCGTATATAATGTTGCTCGCCCATGCCACCACCGGCTCCAACTATCAGATTCTGCAGCTCAGCTTGTAACCATTAACTCCTGAGCATTAATCTCCAAGACATCAATCTCCAAGACATCAACGCAGGTTTAAAATACATCGGTCATGACCTACGCAGAACGGAAGAAATTTTTTGATAAGTTACTGACCGTTTACGGCCGTAATCCAGTGCTCGAAGCACTGCAGGAAGTAACCGTGCCCGCCTACCGCCTGCATTTGGCAGAAAGCAACCGAGCGGGCGCGAGCGTCGACAAGATCACCCGGCTTGCGCAACAGCGTGGCGTAGAAATCGTTTATCACAGCCGCGATGAGCTATCTCGAATATCTGGCAACAAGCGTCAGGATCAGGGTGTTGCGCTCGACCTGCAATGCCCCCGCTACGGACATTATCGGGACTTTCTCCACTCGGCACCGTCCCAGTATCAACTGATCGCACTAGATTGCGTGACCAATCCGCAAAATCTAGGCATGGTCATTCGCTCGGTCTGCGCCAGCCCTTTACAGGGTCTGTTATTACCCACCAAAGGATGCGCGCCACTATCACCACTCGTCATCAAAGCCAGCGCTGGCAGCGTGTTTCACTGCCCAATCTATCGGTGTGACGACCTCGCCGAAGCCTTGCCCGAGTTTGTCGCCCGCGGCGCCCGTGTATGTACACTCAGCGCGAATCAGGGCCAGTCGCTGGCCTCGTTTCGTGTCGAAGCGCCGCTAATTTACGTGCTCGGCAATGAAACAACAGGCGTTTCCCAACCAATTACGGCCCTGGCGCACCATCAATTGAACATCCCCATGTGTAACGGTGTAGAATCGCTAAACGTGGCAGTTACCGCTGCACTGCTGGCTTTTCGGGATGTAATCGCCACAACTGGCTAAAAATACCCAGCAGGGAAGCGAGCAAGGTCAGCACCCCGAGTACGGCAAACACCTCCATAACGCCCCATAAGGTGATCATGTGGCCACAGAGCCACGCGCCGAGCGGCGCGGTCCCCATCAACGAGAGCTGATATATCGACACAATGCGGGAGCGATGTGACTCTGGCGCTTCGGTATGCGTCATCACCCTGCCCAGGCTGATGGAAATACCGGAACACATACCCCAGACGATGACCAGTGGAAATAAGGCGTAAACCGGCAAATGCATCGCGATGAACAGCATTATAAATCCACGGGCAAATAGGCTCAGTAACATGACCCGACCGGGCCACCGAAAACCGCCCGCCAGGCGCATGTAGAGAAAGCTGGAAAACAATACGCCGACCGTAAAACACAATTGCAGGCCAGCATAGAATATCGCACCTCCCTGGTATATTTCTCGCGTCATCAGCGGCATGGCGACCAGATAGGCGCCAAAGCCGAGGAAGCCGGTAGCAGCCACCACCACCATCAGCGGTCGCAGTCGCGGATGTTGCCAAACTTCCCGCACGCCTGACCAGATCCGCAGTCGCGAACGATTGCGCCCGGCGGACAAACCGACACCCGGTGGTTGGCTGGCACGAATCAGCCAGGCGGCGAGCACAAACATGAGCATTTGCACGCAAAGTAATACCGGCAACCCAACCCGATCAAATAGCCCCGCTGCCAGCAGACCGACACTTTGCGCCGCAAACTGGATAAACGTCGTGCGTGCAACCGAACGTTGCAGACTATCGGTGTAAACCTGCATCAGCAGGCTTTCCCGCGCCGGTTGAATAAATGCGGTAATCACACCGTAAGTGACGCCAAACACAATCAACAGGCGATAACTGAGGTGGCCCATCGAAACGGCGACCAACATGACGCCAAAAGGCACCAGGTACAAAAGATACAACTTACTCAGATAAGTGCCCAGATGACGGTTGTCAGACAACGCGCCACCCACCAGAATAAGTAGCAAATTAGGCAACATCACCGCCATCTGGGCCAGCCCGACACGATCCGCGGATTCGTGCAGCACGCCAACCACCAGCCATGGGAAAATGACTACCTGCAAGCCCATCGCTACCGCGCTGCTACCTAAACAGGCGAGGTAAAACTGAAAACTGGTGACCCGACGATACGCCGTCATATTGTCAATCCACACGCCTGCTGCTGTGGCCTATCTACCACAGCAGTTACACTTAACTTGCTTAACCAATATCTCCACTGCCCAATCAAGCAGTGGGGAAAAAGTCCGCCATTATCGCGGAGGAGATTAGGTGTTGCCGTCTTCGCGTCAGCCCAGCCAACTTTCATGCACCCACTCGCAACGTAAGCGGATATCCGAGTTGCCCGGTTCATGATATTCGTCGGTAGTTTCCCAGATAAATGAATGTGTTCCAGATACTTCGGTTTCCAGGTGCACCGTTGCCGTGACCCAGTACATCGTGCTGAGCAAAGCTTCAAATTGTTCCATCCAGACACGCCACTCGTACTCAATACCGCGATAAGATGCGCCAAAATGGACCACCTCAGTATGCACCGCGATATCTGCGGCATGCGCCGTCGCTGCAAACATCTCTCGACTTAACAGCGGCCAGCTCTCCGCCGAAGGCAACGCCAGCAGGGCATCGCGATTGGTCTGGATACGGTGCGACACGTTCTGTTCATGCACCGTGTCTTTAATACATCCGTACACCACTGATTCTTCTTGCATTTTCACCTCAGTAAATCAACGCCGTCCCTCTTCAAAGAGAGGCGTACTGCTCAAGTAGCTCGCCAAAACCCGCTTCATCCAGGGTGCGAACCCCCAACGCCCGCGCCCTGACGAGCTTGGAACCGGCACTTTCGCCAGCGACGACGCATGTCGTTCGCACAGATACACTACCTGCCACTTTGGCGCCAAGCCGCTCTAATCGCCGCCTGGCTTCGTCCCGGGTCATTGTCGATAAAGTACCCGTCAACACCCAGGTTTGCCCAAATAAGGGTTGTTCCCCTGGTGTCGTCGGCCCCTCTTCGGACCAGTGGATCCTGGCCCTGTTGAGCAATTTATCCAGCACCTCGAGATTGTGCGGCTGATGAAAAAATGTGACGACATGCTACGCAACGACGGGTCCCACGCCTTCCACTATGCTTTTCGTGCCCGAGGCTAATTCCTCTGCAGTAATATTTTTCAGCTCCTCGTAGGATGGATAGCGAGCGGCGATAGCCTCAGCCACCTCAGCCCTGATACCGCGAATATCGAGACTGACCAACCAGTTGACCAGATCGTCGCCCTGTAACTGCCCCGGCTTTAGTTCCAGGGACTGCTGCGACTGCAGCCTGTCGACGAGCGCGCTGGCCGTCACCTCGCCAACACCTTTAATACCGCCTGTGTCGACAAAGTCTTGCTGGCCAGCAGCCAGCAACCTGTCAATTGAGCGAAAGTGCCTGGCCAGTGCAGCAGCCGTTACTTCGCCCACCTCACGTATACCGAGGGCGTACAAAAAACGGGGTAAGGTGGTACGGCGACTCCTGGCCAGGGCATCAACCAGATTTTGCGCAGATTTTTCCCCCATCCGGTCAATCCCCGCAACCTGTTCGACCGTCAACGCGTACAGGTCCGCCGGATCCTTGACCAGACCAGCATCCACCAGTTGCTCAACGATTTTGTCGCCCAGTCCGTCAATATCCATCGCTCTACGTGAGGCGAAATGCTTGATCGCCTCCTTCCGTTGCGCGGGGCAATACAAGCCGCCAGAACAACGCACCACAGCCTCACCTGGAGCCCTCACTACATCCGATTCGCACTCTGGACAGCGGGTAGGAAATACGATGGCCTGCTTCGATCTCGCTGCGCCATCACTGACGACCCGAACGATTTGAGGAATGACATCGCCGGCCCTGCGCACCACGACCTGATCCCCGACGCGAATATCGAGACGCGCTATTTCATCCTGATTGTGTAACGTAGCGTTACTGACCGTCACACCACCCACAAATACTGGCTGCAGTCTGGCGACCGGAGTAATAGCGCCGGTTCGCCCCACCTGAAACTCCACCGCCAGCAAAGTCGTGGTCGCCTCCTGGGCCGGAAATTTACGCGCAATGGCCCAGCGCGGGGCGCGGGCGACGAAACCCAACTGATCCTGCAATGTAAAACTGTTGACCTTGTAGACAATACCGTCGATATCGTAGGGCAGGTTGTCGCGCAGCCCGGCAAGCCGCTGATAATAATCGATACAAGCCTCAATACCGCTTACAGCGACCATCAACTTATTGATCAGAAAACCCCAGCGCTTTAGTAGCATCATGGCGTCCAGATGGTTGGTCAGCGTCAAACTGGGGTGCATTCGTCCGTCGCCAGGTTCATCCGAGTTCAGCTGGCCGGCGGCCGCATGACGTAAGCCATAGACACACATTTCCAATGGTCGACTCGCCGTAACGGTTGAATCTAGTTGACGCAGGCTGCCCGCCGCGGCATTTCGCGGATTAACAAAGAGCTTCTCACCGCTTTCACGCGCCCGCTGATTGAGTCGCTCAAATCCTTCGCGGGGCATATAGACCTCACCACGCACTTCCACCGTGGCCGGAAAGTCTTCGCCCTGCAGGCGCAGCGGCACAGCAGCAATGGTCCGGATATTGGCAGTAATATTCTCGCCACTGTAGCCATCGCCACGGGTTGCGGCCTGAACCAATATCCCGTCTTCATACAACAAACTCACTGCAATGCCGTCTAGCTTGGGCTCACAGACATACTCAATATCGGCTTCACTCTGTCCGTTGGGGTGGAGTCTGTTACGCAGGCGCTGATCGAAATCCCGTAATTCAGCATCGTTAAATGCGTTATCCAGTGACAACATAGGGGTTGAATGAGCGACCGTGGCAAACGCGGACAATGGTGCGGAGCCGACCCGCTGGGTTGGCGAATCCGCCGTTTTCAACGCGGGGAAGCGCGCCTCTATGTCCTGCAGACGACGTAATAGACGATCATACTCGCTGTCCGTGATAACAGGATCATCGAGCGCATAGTAGCGGTAGTTATGATGATTGAGTTGCTCGCGTAGTGTCGCAGCCTCGACAGTCAACTCACTTGCTACGGAGTCGGTCTGACCCACGGCACTATAAACCAGCAAGCTGGCGGCGGTTATAATCCATAATACGCTGGCGGTAGTGCTCAGCCGTTTGCCGGGTTAAGGCGCTACGGTGTTCGTCCTTGAGCTCGCCACCAAGCTCACTGCTGACCGCGTGAACCGTTTCCATCATCAAATCAAAAGCCGCCATGGGATCTTCGTGATCTTCAAACATAATCAGAAAGCTGATACCGGGCGTCGTGAAATGATCCATATCATCAAGATCAAAGGTGCCGGGGTTTACCGAGTTGGCCATGCTAAAGAGAATCTTCCCGGCCCCATCGGGGTCCTCGTGGCGATGGAAGATCTTTCTCGACCCGTAACGCAGCCCGTTTTCCAGCAGGGCATTTAGTAATTGCTGGCCGTCAAACCGCTCACCCCTGGCCGCCATAACGTGCACCACGATAACATCCTGTACTGGGTCCGCTGTCGTTGCCTTATCGTGAATTGTTGCCTTGTCACGAATTGCGGCCCTGTCACGCGCCGTTGCATCGCCACGATTCGTTGCTTTATCTCGATTCGCTGCGCTTTCTGGTTTCGCCACGCTATCGTGTACCGCAGTCCCTGGTGTTTGTCTGGCTGCCGGCGCCGCAGCGCCATGCTCTCCCCGCGACGGTATCACTTCATCAAAACCAAGGCTCGCCTGCTCCGGCTCGCGAAAAGGCGCCGTCAACTTGCTGTTATTTTTAGCGACATTTTCTTTGATAGAGAGACTGACCTGCTCGGCACTCTGCTCATCTCTAATCCCCACAACGCGGGCCTTACCCAATGGCAACTCAGGGCCGTGCTCATCGAAATTATCATCGTCATCAAATATAGGCTGTTTCCGTCGCCGCACCCGTAGTTTCCCGGCACCACGACCACGCGTTCGCCGAAAACCGTCGAGCAATATGGCAATCAGCAACAAAATGCCAAGTGCGATCAGTATTTCTCGTCCACCTACATCCATGCCAATACCCGCAACTGAGCGCACCCCAGCAGTTCGCTCATG
>JBFJZC010000071.1:0-10872 GCA_041622295.1 Porticoccaceae bacterium | reverse complement strand
TATCTGGGAGAGGATCCCTGGGATCGCATTCGCGAACTAAAAAAGGCCATGCCCCGGACACCCCAGCAGATGCTGTTCAGGGGGCAGAATATCCTCGGTTACCGGCATTATGCCGATGACGTGGTGACCAAGTTTGTTGAGCGCGCGGCGGTTAACGGGGTTGATGTGTTCCGCGTTTTTGACGCCATGAACGATATGCGAAACTTGCGGACGGCGCTCAGCGCTGTAAAGAACGTCGGCAAACATGCTCAGGGTACGATTTCCTACACCGTCAGTCCGGTGCATACGATGGCGCTCTGGGTGGACATGGGGCGGCAACTGGAGGACATGGCAGCCGACTCAATCTGCATCAAGGATATGGCTGGTTTGTTGACGCCTTACACAGGTTTCGACCTGGTCTCACAACTCAAGAAAGCGGTGAATATTCCGATCCACATTCAATGCCATGCGACCACCGGTATGTCTACCGCTACATATCTGAAGTGTGTGGAAGCGGGTATCGATAATGTCGATACGGCAATCTCCTCCATGTCGATGACCTATGGCCACTCTCCTACGGAAGCGCTGGTAGCCATTCTGGCGGGAACGCCCAGAGACACGGGTCTGGATATCGAGTTGCTGGAAGAAATAGCTGCTTACTTCCGGGAAGTACGTAAAAAATACGTCAAGTTTGAAGGCTCATTACGCGGTGTTGATTCGCGTATTCTGGTTGCTCAGGTGCCGGGCGGTATGCTCACCAATATGGAGGGCCAGCTGCGTGAGCAGGGCGCTACCGACCGCCTGGATGAGGTGCTTGCGGAAATCCCGCGGGTTCGTAAAGATCTTGGCTACATACCCCTGGTCACGCCAACTTCGCAGATTGTCGGCACACAGGCCGTGCTTAATGTACTGACCGGCGAGCGTTATAAGTCGATCGCGAAGGAGACTGCCGGTGTGCTGCGCGGCGAGTACGGTGCGACGCCGGCGCCGGTCAATAAAGAATTGCAGGATCGCGTGCTCGACGGTGACGATGTGATTACGGTGCGCCCGGCCGATTTACTGGATGACGAACTGGAGCGCCTCAGTGCTGAATTGGAGCGGGTTGCCAGCGCCGATAACGTGTCGTTGCGCGATGGCGAACAGCGCATTGATGATGTGCTGACCTATGCGCTGTTTCCGCAGGTTGGCCTGAAGTTCCTGAAAAATAGAGATAACCCGGATGCGTTTGAGCCGGTGCCCACCGGCAGGGACGATGCGGTAGTGACCACCGAGACCGGTGAAGAACTGTACACAGTAGAGGTGGAGGGTAAAAGCTACACGGTAACTGTGCGTCCTGGTGGCGATGTCAGCGCCATTGTCTCTGCCGGCATGAATACGGCGGCGAGTACAGATAACGGCAGCGCGGGAGCTAGCTCAGGAGGCGAGGCTGTCACTGCGCCCCTGGCGGGCATTATTTTCAAGGTGCTGGTAACGCCCGGTCAGCGTGTGCTGGAAGGAGAGAATATTATTATCCTCGAAGCCATGAAAATGGAGACTGCGGTCAGTGCCCCGAGAGCGGGTACCATCGGCCAGGTGTTGGTGAAAGACGGAAAAAATGTCGTAGTCGGCGACACCCTGGTTACCATCATCTAGTCGGAGTTTAGTATGGATAAGTTAGCACAACTCTGGCTGGAGTCCGGGCTCGCGCAAATTAGTTCGGGTACGGTGATGATGATGGCCATCGGACTGACGTTGCTGTATCTGGCTATTCGCCGGGGCTTTGAGCCACTGTTACTGGTGCCTATTGGTTTCGGTACTATTCTTGTCAATATTCCCGGCGCGGGTTTTGAAGCTGCACCTGTCTATGATGCCCTGGGGCATCTGGAAAGCCCCGGTGGGCTGATGTACTACATATACAACGTCGGGATAGCCTCCGGTATGTTCCCGCTGATTATCTTTATGGGTGTCGGCGCCATGACCGATTTCGGTCCACTGTTGGCTAATCCGAAAACCCTGTTGCTGGGCGCGGCGGCCCAGGTAGGCATTTTTACCACGGTAATGGGCGCTGTGGGTCTGAGCAGTTTGGGGATTCTGGACTTTTCGATTCGCGACGCGGCATCAATTGGCATTATCGGTGGGGCTGATGGCCCGACGGCGATCTTTGTCGCCAGTAAACTTTCACCTGAACTGCTTGGTGCTGTGGCGGTTGCCGCCTATTCGTATATGGCGCTGGTGCCGATTATCCAGCCGCCGATTATGCGAGCCCTGACTACGGTACAGGAACGTCGGATAAAAATGGAGCAGCTGCGTCCAGTCTCGACGCTGGAAAAAATCATATTCCCTTTGATGTTACTGATCCTTGTGGCACTTTTTTTACCCAGTGCCGCGCCGCTCCTCGGCATGTTTTGTTTTGGCAATCTGATGCGGGAATGTGGTGTGGTGGCCAGACTTTCCGATACCACGCAGAACGCGCTAATTAATATCGTAACCATCTTTCTGGGTTTGGGTGTGGGTTCAAAAATGAGCGCGGATAAATTCCTTAATTGGGAGACCCTGGGTATCCTCACCCTTGGTATGCTGGCGTTTTGCATAGGCACCGCAGCAGGTGTTTTGATGGCGAAATTTATGAACCTGTTTACCAAAACAAAAATAAACCCGCTGATTGGCTCGGCTGGTGTATCGGCCGTACCGATGGCTGCGCGGGTATCCAACAAGCTGGGCCTGGAGGCGAATTCCCAAAACTTCCTGCTGATGCACGCGATGGGCCCTAATGTGGCGGGCGTGATCGGCTCAGCGGTAGCAGCGGGCGTGATGATTTCCCTGGTGGCTAATATGTAGGTTAAGGCTGCCGTTTAAGATTTGTTCCTGCTTTTCTCTTTAGGTAATATCGCCCAGGCCATTGTGATCTGGGTTAAATTAATGAATACCAACCCGACATGAATCCATGTTAATCCAGGCGAGTATTGAGTCAAAAATTACCTGTGAGCTGAATCCGCGGGTACTGTCGGTGGAGAATGAGAGCGCCATGCATAATGTGCCGCCTGGGTCAGAATCTCACTTTAAGGTGGTGGTGGTCGCTGACGTATTTAATGGTCAACGCTCTGTGCAGCGTCATCAGCTCGTTTATCGTGTTCTTGCCGATGAGTTGGCCGGTGGTGTACACGCCCTGGCGCTACACACCTATACGCCAGAAGAGTGGCAGGACAGACAACCGGCTCCAGACTCACCCAAATGCCTAGGCGGTGATCGGTAATACCATTACCCGTTTATAAAAGTCTTATTCCGTTAATCCATATCAAGCAAAAATCTTCAGTTCATTGTTCTAATAAAGGCTCTTTGATCAGTTGTAATACGAAGAGGGTTTGATGATGGTGAACCGGAAATCGGTATTGGGTAGCCTGGCATTGGTTGCGGGACTGGTTGCGGGATTGACCTCTGTCGCGCAGGGTGCTTTGGCTTATGAAAGCGGTGACTTGATTCTGCGCGCTGGCGTGGCGTCGGTGCAACCGGATGAGGACAGTTCGGTGCTAAAGCTAAATGGCGGTGCGCTTGCTGGTACTCGCGCTGGGGTCGATAACAGCGCACAACTGGGGCTTACCGCCACCTATATGCTGACCCCACACGTGGGTGTAGGCGTGCTGGCGGCGAGCCCTTTCCAACATGACATAAGGGCGGCAGGTCTGGGCATTGATGCTGGTAAAATCAAGCATTTGCCACCTACGGTCACGCTTCAATATTTTCCACTGGACGCTGGGTCGGCATTTCAGCCCTATATTGGCGTTGGTGTAAATTACACGGTGTTTTTTTCCGAGCATGTCGACAGCCAGCTGGAGGCGGCGCTTGATTCATCCGGCGATCTGGACATGGATAATTCTTTTGGCTGGGCCGCGCAAGCAGGTGCCGATTATGCACTGGATGATCATTGGGTAGTAAATGCGGCGGTCTGGTATCTGGCTATCGATACGGATGCCACCTTCAGGTTCGACAGCGGTGACCGCGTCACTGCACAGGTTGATATTAACCCCTGGGTATACATGGTTGGCCTGGGCTACCGGTTTTGACAGCGCACCGGTTTAGCTGACGCTTCGCTCGAAGCTGGGGACCGAACCTGAGGGCTGAACCTGAGGGCTGAACCTGAGGAGTGAACCTGAGGATCAAAGGACAGGGGACAGGCAAAATCGCGAGGCGCGAGATAGGGGCGGCTGGATTGCGCTCAGCTGTTGGACAGTTCCTGCAAGCCCGGTACATCGCGGATCTCGATTTCCTTCTTGTCCACGTTGAGCAGCTGTTGTTTTTGAAAGCGGCTGAACACACGGCTAACTGTTTCTACGGTCAAACCGAGATAATTACCGATGTCGGCGCGGGACATGGGTAGACGAAAGCGGACGCTGGATAGATTCCTCTTTGCATTGCGGGCGGAAATACTCAATAACAGCGTGGCGATACGTTCCTCAGCACTGTTTTTGCTAAGTAGCGTGATTAACTGCTGATCGCTGGTGATTTCTTTGCTCATCAATTTAAAAAAATGTCGCTGCAGGGATGGCATCGTGATGCTCAGGTCTTCCAGGCGGCTAAAGGGTATTTCACAAACGGCGGAGGTTTCCATCGCCACGGCAGCATTGGCATGGTGCGTGTGTGCGATACCATCCATGCCAAATATTTCGCCGGGCAGGTAAAAACCGGTGACCTGTTCAACGCCCTTATCATTAACGCTGTAGGTTTTGATGGAACCGCTGCGAACCGCATACACGGCCTTGAATTCATTGCCGCTGCTGTAGACATGTTCGTCCCGATGTAATGGTCGACCCCGTTGCACGATTTCGTTGAGTCTTTCAACTTCGTCGAGCTCCAATGCGATAGGCAGACACAGCGTATTCATGCGGCAGTCTCGACAGTTAATTTCGGCATTGTGAGGGCAGCTGACAGGCATGATCTGACTCCTTCTAGGGGTTACGTCGATTATAGATGTCCGTGTTCGGTAGTGATAACAGGAAATGACATATAGCGCTCAGGTTGATGACACCGATGTCAGTTAACTGCAGGGCATCGTCCTCCGCTGTCAGCCAACCCTGGGCAAGGACTGGCGCAAGCAGCGCGCGAAGCGGCCCCGCACCCTCGCTGATGCGATGATAGCAGAGCATATCCTGTAGTGCGTCTGTTAGTACAGTGTCGTTGTCGGCTGCATCCGCAGTTTTGAGTTGGTATTGTGTAATCGCCAGTGGCCGTTCCAGGGCGATGGCTTGCTGGTAATCCAGCGTTACGGTGGTATTGCGCTCGTAAACCCCGGAGCTGCCGCTCATCGCCCCCACGCCGAGTCCTAGCCATGTTTGAATCTGTGAACTTTGGAACCCCCAGGGTGTTAATCTCAGTTTTCGCTGTTGATGGAGGGCATGATTTTCATGTCCCGGTGCGTAGAAGCAGTTATTGCCGCAGGTCAGCCACCCGCGATCGGCAAAGTGTTTATTTGCAGAGAGTAATTGCTGTCGGTACAGATGTATTTCGGACAGGGAAACGGGCCGGTTGGCCGGTGTGCAGCTCAGCTCGATTTGCTGGCACTGGGCGCTCTCCAGCAAACTTAGCAGACGCGTCATATAATCGGCAGCGGAATGGTCACTAAATCTGATTTTGCAGTTGAGCTTTATGCGTCCGTAGTCAGCGAGCATATGCAGACTTGCTTTGACTTTGTCGAGGCTACGGTTACTGCTGGCGACAGACGCATCTACATACATCTCTACGCAGTTGAATTTTAATCCCGAAAATAGCGCAAGGCTGTCTCTATTTAGTTCCGATGGTGTTACGGCAATGCCACGAACTGTATTTAACTCGTCGCTATGTGGAAAATGATTGCCAAAACGAAAACACAGCTCAGTGAGTGCGGCCGGTGATAGTTGCTGAAGTGGCTGGCCCAGAAACCAGAGGGATTTAACCGGTTGACGTGTGTCGTAGTCATATCGCTTACGAGCCATCTCCTGACATAACAGATGCTCATATTCAGCTGTTTGTTCACCTGGGCAGTAGACGTTAAGCGCCACCTGGCCGATGCGGCGTATAGAGGGAGATGTGCCGTCTGGATAGCGGTACAACGCCTCTGCGCGGAACAGCGGTGACAGCATCGGCGTAAAGTGGGTTGTCAATGAACTCGGTGTTTGGATATTGCTAAAGTCAGCCATAATGAGGTATGAATGAAACAGCGCACAGTTTCGTCGTTTATTGGCGGTCGCTTTCGTGGCCGGGCGTTATGCGGTAACAGTAACGGTAAGTTATCGAGTCGCAAATGACCTGCATCAAAGGGGTTTTTGAGAGTTGGGCTTTAAGCTTTGCTGGCCTGTATGATCATGGGAACAAAGAGGGTCTTGGTAGTGCAAAATATTCTTGCGGTAATTACGGACTGGGATGATGCGGGTGCAGTACTGGCGCGGGTCGAAGAGCTTGCTGGCCGGTTAAATACCAAAATTGAGGTGTTACGCCCGGTGCATTCCCCATTGGGGGAGCTGAATAAGTATATGGGCTTTGGCGAAATCACTGAACTGCGCAATGCCATCATGGCAGCAGAGCGCGACCGGCTTGAGGCATTGTGCGCCGGTAAATCTTGGTCTTTGCATGTGGAGTGGTGTGATCGGGTTCATCGCGCCATCGTGGAACGAGCCGAAGCCTATGGCGCCGGGCTGATCGTCATGATGGCGAGTCATCATTCGGTACTATCGACCCTCGTACATACCCCAGATGACTGGCACCTGTTCCGTGATGCGCCGTGTCCAGTTCTCTCGCTGGTACGGGATCGCAAGCCGATTACCAGGGTAATTGCCGCCGTTGATGCGCTTGATCATAGTGAGCTCCATCAGCAACTATCAGCCCGGGTTATTGACCAGGGGCAAGCATTGGCAAAGGCTGAAGCTGTGCCACTGACGGTGCTGACCGTCGTTCCTGATCCGACGCTATTGTATGCCGGGCTCGTAAACGCCCCGATGGGCGGCAACTTTCATACTCAGGTGATGGACGCCGCCATGTCCAGCTTACAAACTTTGCTGGCGCGCCTGGGCGTCACGGCGGATGCGGTAGAGGTTAAGGCGGGCAGGCCCGAAGATGTTGTTCCCGCCCTGGGCGAGCCAGGTAGCCTGCTGGTGATGGGCAGTGCTGCCAATAAAGGCTTAAAAGGCTTCTGGATAGGCAACACTGCGGAGCGCATCCTTCACCACATGCAGTCGGATATGCTGGTGGTTAATTAGGCCGTCGTCGACAGGTACCTGTCGACGTGGCTCTGCTCAACGCTAATCAGTCGGCGTCGATGGCTGGTTAGTTGCTTCAAACGGCAGTTGTTTGACCGAGTGCCAGATGCTGTCCAGGCGTTGCTGGCGGCCGCAATTCCATTTATAAAATTTGTAGCGGGTCGGGTTTTCACGATAGTAGTTCTGATGGTACTGCTCAGCTGGATAGAAAGTGCTGGCAATTGAGATACCCGTGACGACAGGAATATTAAACGCACCACTGTCATTAATCTGCTGCCTGGAGCGTGTTGCCTGTTCCTGCTGCTGCTGGTCAAGCGCAAAAATTTCGCTGCGATATTGGCTACCTCTATCACAGAACTGGCCGCCGCTATCCAGGGGGTCTATATTGCGCCAGAAACTGGCCAGCAGTTCCTGATAGCTTATTTTTCCGGGGTCA
Organism: Porticoccaceae bacterium; assembly: GCA_041622295.1. Lineage (GTDB taxonomy): Bacteria > Pseudomonadota > Gammaproteobacteria > Pseudomonadales > Porticoccaceae > HB2-32-21. The sequence continues at coordinate 3,252 of JBFJZC010000071.1, read as the reverse complement.
TACGTAACCTTTATTGCTTCAGCGTGGCCGGTCGTACCGGCTGATACGGCAGCATAGGTAGGATTCGGAACGTTGCCGCCGATATAGCCCGACACGGCATCCACCACGCCACTCAGCTCCTCAAAGGCCTGTTCCATGCACCAGAAGCAGCCACCAGCAAAGATCGCTTCAGCGGTTTGGGCGGCCTTCACTGGCGCGGACTGGCCGCCAAGTATCAGAAAGGGCAGCGCCAGCAGTGCGGTTAACAGCAAGTGTCTGGAGGAAATCCCGGAATTACTCATCACATTAAACCCAAGGTTGATACGGTAGAAAGAGCTTAACCTTTTTGACGATAAAACGCTGCTCGCGTTCCCTGTGGCGCCTGCGTAAGCGGCGGCTGAGTGTATCTAAATGACTATAATTAATGTCCGCCGCTATTAATGTCCGCCGCTGCCCATATGTCCCGCGGTTACGGTAGAATTTCATAACTGCCTTTGCTTGTAACTTTTGTAGATCGAGCCCTCATGTTGTTATTGTCCCTTATTGATTTGGTCGTGTTAGCAGTGTTTTTTGCCACGTGGTTGGGTTATGCCCGTTTTGCGAAGGTCATGGCACTGCAAAAGGATACGCTATCCAGTGTCATGCGCATTCATCGGGAAGACTGGATGTGGCGCCTGCTGAGCCATGACAATCGTATTGCCGATGTCAGTCTGCTGGGTAACCTTGAGCGCGTAGTAAGTTTTTTTGCGTCAACGACCCTGTTGATTATTGCCGGCGTGTTGACCGCGATATCGGCGACCGAAGGAACGATGACCGTAATCGCCAGCCTGCCCTGGTCGACACCAATATCCCCGGCCGGTTTACAGTTTAAGTTACTGGTGTTGGCGCTGGTCTTTGTGTACGCATTTTTCAAATTTACGTGGAGTATCAGACAGTACACCTTCTGCTCGGTATTGGTTGGTAGCGCGCCGGTTAGGGGGCGTGAAGAACTTAGCGAGCAGGCTCTGCGCCTGTTCAGTTCGCGAGCCGCTAAATTGATCGACCTGGCGGGTCATGACTATAACTTCGGGTTGCGAGCTTACTACTTTGCCCTGGCATTGATGGTTTGGTTACTTAACCCCTGGGCCTTTGTGCTAGCGACATTGTGGGTAGTGCTGGTACTGTACCGAAGGGAATTTCATTCGCGGGCGTTGAAGGCATTGCGGGAAAGTCTTGAGTATAAAACTATGGTCAGCCGGGGTGGTCATAGTGAGCCCGGGCAGGGACGGGGCGGCGAGAAAGGGCCTGCTGAATGAATGCCCTGGCCTGTAGTACGAGACGATGTAAACCGGGTCCCCGGCAGGGTGAGGGACGTTTAAGGCGCAAAAAAGTTGGAGTTCGTTGATGGGAATACCTTCTGGGATTGACCATGCTTGATACACGCCCGTTGCTGCTGGACAGCAATTTCCCGCTGATCAGGCGACAGGCGTTAACCACGTTGCAGGTGAATCTGGGCTATCTGTGTAATCAGACCTGTACGCATTGCCATGTTAATGCTGGTCCAAAACGCACAGAGTTAATGTCCAGGGAGCATGTCGATCTGGTGCTGGCAGTGCTAGCCGCGAAGCAACTGAAAACCCTCGACCTGACTGGCGGTGCGCCGGAAATGAACCCGCATTTCTGCTATCTGGTAGAGCGGGCCAGCGCCATGGGTGTTCAGGTTATCGATCGTTGTAATCTCACCATTTTGCTGGAACCGGGTTATCAGCACTTGCCCGAATTTCTGGCTAAACACAACGTGGTGGTGACAGCATCTCTGCCCTGTTACGGTGAGAAAAACGTAGCAGAGCAGCGCGGTAAAGGCATTTTCGAGCAGAGTATAGAGGCGTTGCAAAAGCTAAATAGCCTTGGTTACGGCATCGTCCCCGAGCTGCCACTGAATCTCGTCTACAACCCTAATGGTGCTTTTTTACCTCCGGGACAAGCGACTCTGGAGGCCGAGTACAAGGAACGACTGCGGGCGGATTTTGATATCGAGTTTAATCAGTTGTTGACCATTACCAATATGCCGATCAGTCGTTTTGGGGGTATGTTGCTGGCCAAGGGCCGGTACGATGAGTATATGAAGTTGTTGAAAGACAATTTTCACGAGAGCAATCTGGGTTCGGTGATGTGTCGATCGTTAATCAGCGTGGACTGGCAGGGCTTTCTGTTTGATTGTGACTTTAATCAAATGCTTGCGCTGCCGTTGCGTGCGCAAACATCGCTCATTGCCAGCGACCATGAGAAGCCCCACCTCAAGCATCTTCTTGATTACAGTATTGATGGCAGTCCCATTGTAGTTGGTGATCATTGCTACGGCTGTACTGCGGGCCAGGGCAGCAGCTGTAGTGGTTCGCTGGCGAATTGATGGCGCTCTCACTCAGTATTGTTATTCCAGTGCTCAATGAATCAGGCATCATCGGTCAGTGCCTGGACCGTCTGCAGTCGTTGCGCGACCAGGGTGTCGAAGTGATTGTGGTTGATGGTGGCAGTGGCGACGATACGGTCGCACTGGCTGAGCCACAGGCGGATATTGTGATCACCAGTCAATGCGGTAGAGCCCGTCAGATGAATGCGGGCGCTGCGCTGGCAAAGGGCAAGTGGTTATTGTTTTTGCATGCCGATAGTCAATTACCCGATAACCTTGCCGATATCATGATGGTATGGGATATCTCTCGATCAAAGTGGGGGTTTTTTGCCCTGCGACTGGATGGCGGCGGGCTGGCATTGCGAATCATTGAGTGGTTTATGAACCGACGTTCCTACTACACGGGCATAGGCACCGGGGATCAGTGTCAATTTGTGGAACGCGAAGTGTTTAATGAAATCGGCGGGTACCCTGACATTCCCCTGATGGAGGATATAGCGCTTAGTAAGCGCTTAAAACGTATCTCCAGACCGTTGTTTGTGATTCCCAAAGCTCGGACGTCGAGCCGGCGGTGGCGGAACGACGGTATTTTAAAGACAGTGCTGTTGATGTGGCGCCTGCGTCTGGCCTATTTCCTGGGCGTTACGCCTGAAAAGCTGGTGCAGAAATACTATCCTCGTCAATGACCTGTTTGTTCCCGGAAGCGCTACTCATTCAATTTGCCAGGGCACCCGAGATCGGCAAAGTCAAAACGCGCATGCAGCCACAGCTAAGCGAACAACAAAGCCTGACCCTGCACCGTGGCCTGGTCGGTTACACCTACGCCATGATTGAGTCTGCCGGACTCGCACCCCTTGAGGTGTGGACGACCGGCAATGACGAGG
>JBFJZC010000070.1:0-10927 GCA_041622295.1 Porticoccaceae bacterium | reverse complement strand
ATACAGCGCGCATTCGGCAAAACTGAGGCTGACGTCGATATCGTCAAAGACGTGGTCGAGGCCTTTCAGCATGGTAACCATGGCCATCAAAAACCCCACGGCGAACATGTAGAAAGGGATATAGCGTTTGGCGCGGGCGAAGGGATCGGTGTGATTCAATATCAAGGCCTGAACACTTTTAAACAGGGCAAAGGAGATGGCCCCGGCGAGCACCGGCGACACCACCCAGCTGAGCATGATCTCCCAGACTTTGTCCCAGTAAACGGTCTCGACGGAAATGCCGACAGCGGCGAAGCCGATAATCGCACCAACGATCGAATGTGTCGTGGATACTGGCCAGCCCTTAAGGCTGGCCAGCAATAACCAGGTCCCGGCAGCCAGCAAGGAGGCTAGCATGCCGAACACCAGTAGTTCGGGCCGTTTTTGCAGGGAGCCAGAGTCAATAATGCCTTTGCGGATGGTTGACGTTACTTCGCCACCGGCCAGGTAGGCGCCAAGAAATTCGAATACCATGGCGATCAAAATGGCTTGCTTGATGGTCAGTGCGCGCGAGCCCACCGAGGTGCCCATGGCGTTGGCGACATCGTTAGCGCCGATACCCCAGGCCATAAAAAACCCGAACAGGCAGGCAAGGGAAAGGAATAGAAATCCGTATTCAGCGATGACTGTCATACTGCTCAACTATTTAATTAATAGGACAAAAGGAAAAGGTATTAACGGGCAAGCAAAAGTTGCAGCCTGCCGCCGACGCGTTCGGCGTGGTCGGCCAGCTCGCCAATGATCTCGATGATTTTATAGAGAAACATGACATCGACAGGTGGCATAGTCGCTTCAACACTGAATAGCTGCTTGCGAATGTCCCGCTCAAGCCGGTCGGTTTCGTGCTCCAGTGTATGCAGCTCCTCAATCAGTGTTTCGACAAAATCGATTTCCAGCCCACTGAAACCGGTTTCCAGCAGCTCGTCCAGTTCGTCGATCGCTTTCAGCGCCTGTTGGGTGGTGGAAACCGCTGCCCTCAGAAACTGAACGCCCAATTCACTCAGTACGTCGGGAATAATAATCTGGCGGCCCAGCATCAGGCCGGCAATATCCCTTGCGCTATTGGCGATATGGTCCTGCACGGACAACAGCTCCAGCAGATCGGTGCGCGATACCGGCATAAAGAAACTTTTTGGTAGATGCAGGCGCAACTGTTTTTTCAGCTCATCGGCGCGGTGTTCACTTTCGCAAATACGGTTATAAATCGTTTCTGCTTCAGCCCAGTTATTGGCAAACGAAGCCTGGAAAAAAGTCTCCAGCAGTTCGGCGCACTTAACCGCTTCGGTCATGTGTTCCTGCAGGGGCTTGATGGGTGACTTGCCAAGAAGTTTGTACAGAGGGCTGGTAATCGCCATAGTGGGATTCGGCATAAGTGGTGTTAGGTCTGGTTATTATAAAAGTCTGAGCCAGTAATGCCAGAGCCAATGCCAGAGGCCATCTCACAAGCGGTCCCACAAGTAATCTGACAAGAAATGGCTGGGCTGAAGCAGACTGCCGGTTGCACACCAGGTCAGGCACTCCGCTCTCGGAAGTGCTCGGCCCCCTTGCGTCAGGCCTGGCCGTAGCGCTCCCGCTCACCCAGCCAGCGTCGTATGATGGGTGCGACTGTATCGGGATAGTCCTGTAACAGGGTGCTGGCGATGGTCTTGACCTGATCGAGCAGGTGAGCATCGCGTTCCAGGTTGGCGATACGAAGGTTTAACTCGCCGGTCTGACGAGTGCCGAGGACTTCGCCAGGGCCGCGCAACTGGAGATCCTTTTCTGCGATAACAAAGCCGTCATTGGTTTGTCGCATAATGGCGATGCGCTCTTTGGCGCGCTGTGACAGGGGTGTGGCGTAGAGCAAAACACAATGACTGGCCACGCTGCCGCGCCCCACCCGGCCACGTAACTGGTGGAGCTGGGCAAGGCCGAGCCGCTCCGGGTTTTCGATAATCATCAGGCTGGCGTTGGGTACATCAACACCGACTTCTATGACCGTGGTAGCGACCAGCAGGTCCAGATCTCCGGCCTTAAACGCTTCCATCACCAGGGTTTTTTCCCGGGCTTTGAGCCGACCGTGTACCAGGCCTATGCGCAGTTCCGGTAACAACAGGCGCAGCTCATTGGCAGTGACTTCGGCTGCCTGCGCCTCCAGGGTTTCCGATTCTTCTATAAGCGTACAAACCCAGTAGGCCTGATACCCATCGCCACAGGCGCTGCGAATACGGTTGATAACTTCCGGACGGCGTTGATCACTAATGGCCACCGTATTCACCGGCGTACGTCCGGCGGGCAGTTCGTCGATCACCGAAAAATCCAGGTCAGCATAGACACTCATCGCCAGTGTCCTTGGAATCGGCGTCGCGGTCATAATCAACTGGTGGGGAATTGCCCCGGAAGCCGGGCCTTTTTCCCGCAATGCCAGACGTTGGTGAACACCGAATCGGTGCTGTTCATCGATAATAGTTAAGCCGAGATTGCGAAAGATAACGTCTTCCTGAAACAGCGCGTGGGTGCCGACGACCAATTGTGCCCCGCCGTCGGCAATGCTGGCCAGCTGCACCTCCCTGGCTTTGCCTTTGAGCTTGCCGGTCAGCCAGACAACCGCAATGCCTAGCGGGCTGAACCAGCTGACAAAGTTAAGTCGATGCTGCTCAGCCAGAATTTCGGTCGGTGCCATGACCGCCGCCTGGTAGCCGTTGCCAATGGCCTGTAAAGCGGCGATTGCTGCTACCACCGTTTTGCCGGAGCCAACATCGCCCTGCAGTAACCGCAACATGGGTTGCGGTTGCGCAATATCGTGGGCAATTTCTTCACACACCCGTGTCTGCGCTCCGGTTAACTGAAACGGTAACTGTTTAAGAAACCGCGTTTTCAGCGCTACATCCGGTGCAAAGGCCGGTGCCTGGTATTGCCGGATCTGCTGGCGTAAACGCTGCAGACTGAGGTGATGGGCGAGCAACTCTTCCAGGGCGAGGCGTTGTTGTGCCGGGTGGTTACCTTCGGCGAGTAATTGCACGGGGGCATCCGCCGGAGGTTTGTGCAAAAAGCGCAGGGCTTCGGTGAGGCTGGTTTGTTGTTCCCCGCGCATTGCCTCGGGCAACAGTTCAGTCAGGTTGGTGGCGTTAGGCAGCGCGAGGGCCTGTTCAACAATGGTGCGCAAACGGTATTGCGTCAGCCCTTCGCTGGCCGGGTAAATCGGTGTCAGATACTGGGTTAGCGGCTCCGGCGTTTTGTCATCCAGGAACTGATATTCCGGGTGATAAAGCTCCAGCCCCGCGCTGCCTCGCCGGACTTCCCCGTAGGCACGGATTTTCGCGCCACTGACCAGATTGTTGCTCTGTGCAGCGGTAAAATGGAAAAATCGTAAGGTCAAAACACCGGTGTGATCCTGCACCTTACACATCAGGCTGCGCCGTCGCCCGTAAACTATGTCGGTGCCCTTTACTTCGCCTTCTATGACCACTTCCGTGTTGGGTTGCAGCGCCCCTATTGGGGTTAGGCGCGTGCGATCCATGTACCGCAACGGCAAATGAAATAATACATCCTGAATGGTTGCGATGCCGATACGGGCGAGCTTGTCGCGCAGTTGCGCACCGACACCACGCAGAGCTGTAACTGGGGTTTGATCAAGGGCTGTCATGGGCCACCAGTGTATTGTTTAATCCCTGGAGGAGATAGACTTCCCGCGCTACTTGCGGGATAACAGCGTATCGATAGGCTTCGACCGCATCAGGACTGTCCTGAACTGGACCGAACTGAGCTGGACCGAACTGAACTGAACTGGACTGGCCCATGGAGAAAATAAGGCCGGGCAAACCACGGGGGTCCACGAGGGTTAAGTAGGAGCATGCCAGCTTGTGGAAACCACCACGTTATAGAGCCGCCATGAATAAAAGAGGGTATCCATGAAAAAACTCGATAATGAAAAGGAACTCATAAAAAAGGCCATTGACCAGGGTGTGAAATACGGGGAGCAACGCGGCGTCGTGGAGTTTGAAGCGACTGACTCAGCCAATGAAAAAGTCGAATACATTTACCGTCTGCTGGTTCACGACAAAGTCATTCAGCCCATTCCCGAAGATCAGGTGTCGCAGAAAGCCATGCGCCATAAGCTGGCCATCTGGGCTTCCAGGCTTAAATAAACCGCTCTGGTTTTCCCCGTGCCGGGCATGTCGGTTAGCCGTAATGCGAGCTCCCTCCTGATCTGGTGACGGGATAACCTGGCCGCTTATTCCGCGGGGCTAAAAGTTCGCAAGCTGGTATTTTTTGCTTGTGAAAATAATCCGACACCCTGGTAGTCGCAACCACAGTGACGGCCACTTTCGAAAGACGTAACTAACCTGTTTTAGTCGTTGCCCAGACATGAAACGTCTAGCTTGAGCACGTGGTTAGCGAGATACACCACCCTCGTACTCTATTTTAAATCGGGCCTGGTGTGCTTTTGGCTGCTGCCTGAACTCCTGGCGACAAGTTGTATGGCGGTGTGTTAATTTCGCCACAAGGGGGAGGATGATTTGAACAATTTTACATATTGTAGGTTGTCTGCGCGCGCCAAAAAAATGGGTAGCGGCTCAATGTTGCCGTTGGCGCTCGCCCTGACGCTCGCCCTCCCTGGTGCTGCGCTGCAGGCTGAGGAAAGTAGCTTTGCGCGTTTTGAGCGCGATCTCGCGACTTTTGACCCAGGTGGTAAATATCTGACTCAGCCAATTGAGCGGCGGCTGCCTGGGTTGAGTATCAATGGCACCCTCAGTCATTGGTCGGACTTCCTCATTTCCGATGAGGAAAACATTGGATTTCGAGATCGCGACTTCCGTGTACTGCAAGCCCAGACGCTCCTGGAGGTCGCGCTTTCCTACCGTTTTTCACCGAGTTTTGAACTCACCAGCATCAATCATATCCTCTACGATGCGGCTTATGATGCTGGCGGCACCCAGGGTCTGTATGCGGACAAGATAGATGATAGCTTCCGCCAGTACCGGGATTTTGATCGCATCGCCCGGGAATTATACCTGTCCTACCGCACCGCCAAATTCGATCTGGTGGTGGGCAAGCAACAGGTGGCCTGGGGCAAGATGGATGGCCAGTTTATCGATGTGATCAACGCCATGGACTTCCGTGAGTCGGTACAGCTCGAAGCCAGTGATTACGAAATACGCCGTTTGCCTATGTGGATGACCGGCGTCACCTACTATTTTGATGGCGTCGCCCTGAATCTATTGTGGATTCCCGACTTTGTTGCTAATCGCCATGCCGGATACGGCGCACCCTGGTCCTCTCCGCTGCTGCCTCCAGACGACGACACGGTCGAAAATAATGTATTCCTGCTGAGCGGGCGAAGCAATCTTTTTGGTGATGCGGTGCTACAGGCTGACCGGCCTGGCTGGCAAAATTTAAGTGACCATCAACTGGCGGTGCGACTGGATGCGGCGCAGGGTGCGCTGACCTGGGGTTTGATTTATTACTATGCCTGGGAGCGTGACGCGACCCCCTTTGTGGTGGGCCGCTTCACCGATGACACGGGCGATCATCTGACGTTGCGACCGCGTTTTGAGCGGGTTCATCATTTTGGCGCTACGGCAGATTACGCCTGGGTGGCCACTGGTGTGCCGGGCATAGGCAACCTGCCCATGGTGTTTAGAGCGGAAGCCCTCTACACACGTAATGCCCATATTATTGATTTTCAGGAGCTGGGAGCAGTACGCGCGGGCGCGGCAGGCGACGGGGTCAGTGAGCACGATACCCTGCGGGCGGCACTGGCCTTTGAGTTTGCTCTGCCCGACAAAATTGCATTGATTTTTCAGCCGTCTTTTTATTACACGTTTGACTGGCACGAAAATCTGGGGGTGGGGTTTGGCGGAGCCATCGGCGATCGCTGGAGCTTTGTGCCCGTCGTCTATGTCTCGCGCCCGGTTCATGGCACACGGGATCGGCTAAAAACCAGCGTGACGTTATCCCCCTATTTGAGTGGCCCCAACCGCGGCTATCAGGGCATGAAGTCCAAGCTGCTGGTGAGCTACGAATTCTCTCCCTTTCTTATCGGCAGTTTTATTTTTACCGATTACAGTGGTGGCAACAATGATGATTTGTTTGGCCAATACCAGCAGTGGGATAACATCGGTTTTGAGTTGCAATACGAGTTTTAGAAAATGCATCTATCAGCAGATATCTCAGCGCATCCTCTCCTGGGTTCAATTGGTGCGAAGGTGGTGAAATGTCGATTGATTATAGTCCCGGTGCTCCTCGCCGCAATGGCATTACCGGCCTCAGCTGAAGAAGCACCCTCGAGCTGGCGCCCGGTTGCGCAATTTACCCCGTGGGAACGTGAACGCTTCGACCCGCGAGTTGATACGCCACGAGACCCGAAAACCGGTTATCTGCCCGCCGAGCCCTTCCCGTTCAAGGCGCCCTTTACCGCTGAAGAAATGGGTTACCGCACCATGGATTTTACCCATACTGCGCGGTGGTCGCATATCGTCGCCGACGCGTTTGGAACGATTACCAGGGCGGGTTATCTTAGCGAAGGCGTTACCATTGGCATGATTGATCAGGTGCTAGCGCCTGATGCCAGTGCGCAAATTAACGGCCAGCCGGGAGATATTTATTCTCGACAATTGTATTACTACACCTATCCACCGAAGAACGATGGCGTCCAGGAAATGTGGGTCCTGCGCCGCAGTGGTGCGGCAAGTCCGGAAAAACTGGATTCTTTTGCCTATACACCGTCGATGCGCCGGGTTCGGCGGCAACCGCCGCCGCGGCGTGACACATCTTTCCCCGATACCGTGCAGTCTTTTGACGATATTCTCGGTGTTGAATCCTGGGAGTTCGACTGGCGCGTGATCGGGGCCGACGTGCTCTACGAGACCGTGCGTTTTCCCAGGACGCGTCCAACCATGACCCTCGCTGAGCCCAACGGCAAGTTTTACGAGGTGGCTACAGACTTAATAAAAATGATGAGTGAGCGCTACCCGTTTTATCGGCAGGATGGCGGCGTCAACTGTTTTGTATTAGAGGCCATACCCAACCGCCAGTGGCTGCCAGATTACAAGGTTTCAAAAATTATTTACTGGATAGATCAATACTATTTTTACCCTTTGCGCACCGAGCGTTACGATGAGGACGGCAAGCTCAGGATGATAGAAGTGCGCCTCGCTCATCGAGAGAATAAATCCTTGCCAGAGGGTCAGGGCTACGCCAGTCGGCTGGCGGTGTACTTTGACGCAAAGGAAGACCTGCTCAGCTACAGTTTGCACGACGCGCACACTGTTGCTCAGTGGTCCCAGGAGGAGCAGGCCCTGTTTACCCCGGACTTTATGCGGCGGAACTGGCGCCGCTATGCCCACGATAGTCAATCCATGGTGACATCGCCGGAAAAGTTTTATCTACGGCCACAGTTGTTGAGCGGCCGTTTTCCTGATGAGCGGCCGGTCTCAGTTGCGGCCGATATTCAGGTGCGTATCGAGGCCCAAAACCAGGCGGGCCATCTGGTGTTTGGTATTGGCGAATAATGATTTTTGCGAGGGCGTAGTCGATGTATACACGGCCCAGCCTGGCTATTGGCCAGCAACCCGCGATAGCGCCTGTTCGCGTTCGGTGTAGACCCAGGCCAGATTATTGCGACAGAATATTTCGATAGCTCATCGCGATATTGCCGGCACCGGGGCCGGTCGGGACGCTTCCCCTAAAAGTCCAGGCTAAACCCCCGTAGCTACTGACATTCCAGTAGATACAGACTGAATGTTTGTTTTGATCAAGGAAAAGAGATGAGTGACCTACCCCACTGCCCCAAATGCACTTCGCAATATACCTATGAGGACAGAGAACTGTATGTCTGCCCGGAATGCGCCCACGAGTGGTCGCAAAGGGCGACGGCGGTCAGTGCGGAAGATGAGCGCGTTATCAAAGACAGTAACGGCAGTATTCTCAGCGACGGCGATAGTGTCACCGTAATTAAAGACCTGAAAATCAAAGGGTCATCTTCTGTGGTAAAGGTTGGCACTAAAGTTAAGAACATTCGGCTGGTTGATGGTGACCACGACATTGACTGCAAGGTTGATGGTATCGGCGCAATGAAGCTGAAGTCGGCATTTGTTAAAAAAGTGTAGCGGCGGCCTGGTTAGCGGCTGCAACGACGGACTTTTCACTGGCTCCTGGCGGCAACTCGGCGGGAGATAAACGTCCGCAAGCGGCGTAGAAATGGCATAATCGGCCTGCCGGATCCTAAATTCCTATAGAAGAGGCCCCAATGGCTAAACCTAATTACTCTTTCGAAAAACGACAAAAAGAACTTGCCAAAAAGAAAAAAAAGGAAGAAAAGCGTGCGCAGAAGTCTAAGGTAAGCGGCGGTCAGTCCCCGGAAACTCAACCGGCAACAGCTGATGACAAAGACACGCCTGCCGGGGACGCGTAGCCGGTCCTCCAATGTAAGGTCGCCTTACCTGGCGCAGGTATGTAGCGCGATAGTTTTTGGTGTCACAGGCAGTACACTGTTAGCGGGATAATACACCGTCGTGGCAGTGTGCCGTTTGCCAGCGCAAGCATGTTGGCCTGTAGAGCGCGTAGTAAAGCGGTTCAGGACAAAGAGAAAAAGAGAAAAAGAGCATGAGGAAAGCAGGTTTTTAATGGCAAGTAAGGCGTTTATCCTTCAGCGGATATGTATTTATGCGGGTCAGGAGTTTGACCCGGCTTCAGACGAGCAAGTGACTAGAATTCTCCGTGATAAGTTTAATCTTTATCTACCCCAGCGGAGATCAATGGATGAAGCCCTCGTTGCTGCGATCAGCGACCATGAAATCATTGGTCTTATTCAACAATACCGCGTCGCGAGTTAGCTTCACCCCAGGTGTAAATGTGGCATCGTTGCGAGAGCGCCACGTTGCAGAGCCATAAGTTGCGAGCGTCATAAGCTGTCCGTGCGTGGCGTGCATAAAGACCCCTGCACACTGGCAGGGTCTGTACTATGCTTTGGGCGGAATCTCGATCAAACACCCATATGAACCACCATGGAGAATGTGAATGAACGCTTCACTTTACGATATACCCGTGAATAAGATTGATGGCACTGCCGCTACGCTTGCTGAACACAGGGGCAAGGTGGCGTTAATCGTCAATGTCGCCTCCAAATGCGGCTTAACACCGCAATATGAGGGCCTGGAAAAGCTCTATGAGAAATATAAAGACCAGAACTTTGTCGTGCTGGGTTTTCCGTGCAATGACTTTGCCGGCCAGGAGCCAGGTACTGACGGGGAAATTCAGAGTTTCTGCACGGCGAATTTCGGGGTGCAGTTTCCCATGTACAGCAAGGTCAACGTTAATAGCCAGCCAAGGCACCCGCTCTACGCCTCGCTGATCGAAGCCAAACCTGAGGCCGAAGCCGCCGCTGGCGGCAAGCTAAAGGATACGCTCGCCAAAAATGGCCTATTGCCAAAAAATGACACGGACGTAACCTGGAATTTTGAGAAGTTTCTGGTGGCTCGTGACGGGTCGGTCGTGGGCCGCTTTGCCCCGGACATGAAGCCCGAGGATGGCGTACTGGTGAGTGCCGTTGAGCGCGCACTGACAGCGTAAGCCACCCCCACCTTTTACCAGCTGTCGCCCCGGTCAAACGCAGGAGAACGCTTATGGCATTGCAGGACATTAGCCCCATTAACGATCAACTGGCTGACATTATTGTTCGCGCCGGTGACCCATGGATCGAATCGGAACCCGGCAGGGCATGGATTAAAGTGCTCTGGACCGGTCCGGAGTCGGGGCGATGGGCAGCATTGTTTCGCTGGAAAAAGGGTTATGTCGCACCCCCCCATAAACATCTTGCCGCTGCACATACCTATATCTTAAAAGGCAGGCTACAGGTGAGGGGCGGCACCCTCGAGGCTGGTGATTACGATTATGAGCACCAATGGTGTGCTTCATGATGCCACCACTGCCCTGGAAGACACCGAGTATCTTTTTGTTAGTGATGGCCATATCGTGTTTTATAACGAAGATGGTTTGACCAGCTATTTAGGCTGGGAAGAATTGCAGCGCATGAGAGATGCTGCTGCCAAATAGCCGGGGATACCAGGCGCGGCTGGATTGTAAGCGCCTGAATTATAAGGGGTAGAGATGCAGCAACGGATACCACCCGACTGGACCATTCAACGGTCGACAGCCTTTTTTACCAGGGACAATGTTCCCGCGGCTCTGCTGACGCATCACAATACGGCCGAAGGCGTTTTCGGCCAAATTTGTGTAATGGCGGGTACGGTGACCTTCTATGGGTTTCCAGACAAAGAGACGATGGAGCCGGAGATCGTCATTACTATCAACGCCGGTGAGTTCGCGACGACACCGCCGCAATACTGGCACCGAGTTGAGCTAAGCGATGATGCCCAGTTTAATGTCAACTTTTGGTCTCACAAGGATAAGAAAGGCGGCCCGTTGCTAAATACCAGGTAGCGCCCACGCCGTCGCACCGCGCAAGTCCTCAGTGGCTTTGTTACAGCTGCGATTTTTTGCCCAGCGCCTGCCCTGGCAGATCGTGCGCCGCGTCTCGGCTCCCTTACTTCGGCTTTCTCTTCAGGGGTGTAAAGCCATCACGACTAACCGGTGGGTTTCTTTCGGTTGACTGGCTGGGTTCTGGGGGGGCGGCTGAGGCTTCAGGTTTATTTTTCCGCTTGCCTTTGTTTTTGGTGTTGCGATGACGAGTGGCGCTCTTCTCCTCTTTGTTGGTTTTCGTTCTTTTTGGCCCCGCGGCTTTGCCGTTGGCTTTAAGATTTTTGGGGCCGGTAAATTTTGCCTTTAAGCTTTTTATAGTCCGCCGTTCAAAGGCCGCTCCGGTATAGCGCTCAACGGCGGCCATCAGGTTCCAGTTGTTGGCGGTAATAAACGAAATGGCCAGGCCCTGACGCCCGGCCCGGCCGGT
>JBFJZC010000069.1:0-10978 GCA_041622295.1 Porticoccaceae bacterium | reverse complement strand
TGATCAAGCGTCGCTACGTCGCCGGTATCAAACCAGCCATCGGCCAGATGCGCATCGGACTGTGCCATTTTATAGTAGCTTTTACACACCCACGGTCCACGTACCTGCAAACGTCCGGAGGTTTCGCCGTCCCAGGGTAAGTTATCGCCGTCGTCACCGACTATTCTCATGTCGACACCACAAATGAGGCGCCCGGCCTTCAGCCGATAACGGTACTTCTCATCCTCCGGCAGCTCGTGCATCCAGGGTAGCAGGGTGTTGTAAGTGCCGAGGGGACTCATTTCTGTCATGCCCCAGCCGACATGCATCCAGACATTGTGTTTATCCATCGCCTTCATAAGCGAGAGCGGACAGGCAGCGCCGCCCACCACCACTTTTTTAAGAGATTCGACCGTGCTACCGGAAGTGTCCAGATAATTCACCAACGCCAGCCAAACTGTTGGCACACCAAGAGCGAAGCTGACTTTTTCTTCATTTATCAGCGCCGCCAGCGTTTCTCCGTCGCCCATTTTCGGCCCCGGAAATACCAGCTTGCTGCCGGCCGCGGCGGCGCTATACACAGCACCCCATGCGTTGACGTGGAACATGGGGACGACGGGCATAATGACTTCGTTAGGGGTAAAGCCAAGGGTATCCGCCGTATTGGTGCCCATGCAATGCAACACCGTACTGCGGTGGCTGTATAAAACGCCTTTTGGATTTCCAGTAGTACCTGATGTGTAGCAGAGACTTGACGCGCTGTTCTCATCGATCTCCGGCCAATCATATTCTTCCGATTCTTCCGCGATGAGATCTTCATAGCACAAAGCGTTCGTCAGCGATGTCTCCGGCATGTTCACAGCATCCGTTAATACGACAAAGCCACGAACGCTGGTGAGCTGTGCCTGAACCTGCTCCAGTAGTGGCACAAAAACAGGATCGACAAATACCCACTGATCTTCAGCATGATTAGCTATGTAGATGATTTGCTCGGGAAACAAGCGCGGATTAATCGTGTGACAAACGTAACCGGAGCAACTAATGCCGTAATAAAGCTCAAAATGCCGGTAATCATTCCAGGCCAACGTTGCGATGCGATCGCCCTGGCTAAAACCGTGCCGAGCAAGTGCGTTCGCCAACTTCCCAGCCCGCGCAAAAGCCGCTCCCAAGGTGGTGCGATGGCGAGGATTGTCGCCGGTGACCGACACTATTTCTGTACCCGGAAAAACCCGTCTGGCGAATTTCATGATTGCGGTTATGGTCAACGAATCGTCCATCATTTCACCCAGCATCGAGTACACTCCAGATTTTTCTGCTGCTTAAAAGGGGTCGAAATTCTACCATATCAAGGGCACGGATTTCAGGCTGTAGGGACGCTGCAGCGGCCTGCCACGACGAGTAACTGGCGTTGCGCCCTGTCGTTCAGAGCATGCGGACTTTATTTCTTACATGGCCTATTTTATTTCCTACACGGTCTGGCTGAAAGCGTTCATAGCCCGCGGGGTAACGGTGCCTGAAGGGAAAGCGCTTCGAAAAGATCAAAGTCAGGAATCAGAACTTCCTCACCATTGACCGCCAGGTTATAAAGAACGCCCGGGAGCCCTGTCAGTTTTTCCACGTGCTGGCCGTCTTCCGTACTGGATATTTTGACAGGCCGAGGAAATCCCTCCAGCACCAGCCCATAAAAACCACGCGGCGCCGCAACCCCAATCGCATTCAATATAACCAGCCGGGACGCGCCGGTAAGCGGTCGCTTTCCTGTACCAGATATACCCTCAAACGAAAGCAGTGGTAAGCGTTGATCGCGCCACGAAATCCAGCCGTAAAAGGATTCTTGCTCCTGCTGCAAAGGGGTTATTGGTATATCTGCCTTAGCGACTTCAGCAACGGCCACCATCGGCACCAACAAGGGCGCATGTGCGACGGGTAATAATAGGGCGTTAACTTGCGTGGGGCCTTCCTCAATGGCCAGTTCGCTATGCCGGCCATTCACAGGAAACGACCTTGAGGCGCGGCACTCAAACGTGTGTTAAACATGTCAGCCAAGGTGTCGATATCAGCGCTGACGTCGCTCTCACCTCGGCTCAGTATCGCTTCTGGCATTGCGGTCGCCGTACAGCTGCTGGGGGATTGAACCCATACGCTACCACCAGCAGCCTTAATGGCCTTACTGCCAGCAACGCCATCATCGCCCATTCCGGTAAAGACAATCATTCCCGCATGCTGACGGTAGCAGGCGGCTAAATCTATGGCGACCTGATCGACACTGGGCTGATATTGGCCGCTCCATTTTTCTCCGGTAATGTTCAGCACGTTGTTTGAATCTATGGACACTCTCTCCCCCGGCGACACGACTGTCACATAGCCTTCCGGCGCGAACCCTCCAGCACAGGCCATACCGGCACGCCACTGACTATTTCTCTTCACCATTTTCACCAACTGGAACGCCTGTTCAACCTGAATATGCTGAGCATAGACGAAACCGATACCTGATGCCGGTGGAACTTGTGCAAGGAATCTACCCACCGCATGCAATCCTCCGGTAGACGCCGCCAGCAACCACACCTGCGTAGCAGGAATATCACCGACGGCACGACGATGGTTAAGCACGATTTGCGCGAAACGCCCTTTAAAGTCCTCCTTCCATACAACGTACTCTGCTGTGATTACTGACGGGATAGGTTCTTCGACTTCAATTAAGGTTTGCTCCCTGGAGCCCACCCTGGAATCATCAAAGCATACACGCTGTATTAGTTTCGACCGGAACCAGATATCCACAATGTCGTTGTCACCATCCTCACCAGACCCGTTCACGGAGTCGGGCGCCGCGTCACTGCAGTGACCTATTTCATAACCAAACTCACACACCGCAGTTTTAAGCGCGTACCGTTGCGCGGGGTCGCTGAGCAGAATTCCGATCCGTGGTTGTCTAGATACGTTCACAGATAAAGTTACGCATCGAATATCTGCTTTATCATGGCCAGGAGCGTATCTTCTCGGTACGGTTTGCCAAGAAATTGATCGACACCACAGGCGAAAGCCTTGTCTTTGTGCTTCTCACCGGTGCGTGAAGAAATCATGATAATAGGCAAGGACCGCAAACTGACCAGCACACTGTTGCGCATGATTCGGGCTACCTCGAACCCGTCCATGCGCGGCATTTCTATGTCCAGAAGCATTAAATCAGGTTCAACTTCACCCACCAACTCAACCGCGTCCACACCATCCCTCGCCGTCACAACCCTGAAACCTTCACGCTCAAGAAAGCGTGTCGTCACTTTGCGAACGGTCACAGAATCGTCAACCACCATAACGGTTTTGACACTATTTTTAGTGGTTGCCCCTCCGTTCGCTGAGGTGCCACTGATAATGTACTGGGTAGCCTCCGTCTCGAAGGGGAATAATTCGCTGTCACTGGCCAGCGCCGCCATCGCACCCTGAGCACGCAGTAGCGCCAGCAAATCGAGAATGACCACCACTTCTCCATCGCCCATTACCGTCACACCCGACAAACCCGGAACGCTGCCAAATTGGGGCCCAAGCCCTTTCACCACAATCTCCTGGCTGCCCGCAAGGTCTTCAACCTGCACCGCAAAACGATGA
Organism: Porticoccaceae bacterium; assembly: GCA_041622295.1. Lineage (GTDB taxonomy): Bacteria > Pseudomonadota > Gammaproteobacteria > Pseudomonadales > Porticoccaceae > HB2-32-21. The sequence continues at coordinate 7,396 of JBFJZC010000069.1, read as the reverse complement.
CTTTCGGTGGCAACAAGCACCAGGGCTACTTTCCCCCCGACTGGCAACGCAGGTCGACCAACCTGCTCATTAAGTAAGTTGCCCAGGTAACAAACCCGATAATCATTGCCCCCATAGCGAAGCTTTGTTGCCGGATCGTCGTAGCATTCGACCAACTCCCACGCCATCACTTTTACCACCCCAACGATGGTGTTGAGCGGCAAGGCGTATTGATCAGTTTTACTGCGCACCAGCAGGGCCGAATTGATCGATACGGTAAACGGCAGTCTGATACTGAATTCGGTACCCAACCCAGGCTGAGATGAAATCGTAATGGAGCCACCCAACTGCCGCACTTCATCGCCAACTACGTCAAGACCAACACCGCGACCAGAAACCTGGCTGACTGTGTCAGAAGTGGAAAACCCTGGCAGAAATATCATCTGCATAAGCTCATGTTCGCGTATCTGAGCATCTTCGGCGATCAACCCACGCTCTATGGCTCGGGCTTTGATGGCATCCACATCAAGACCCTTACCATCGTCAGTCACGCGAATCACCATTTCCCCACCTTCGCGGCCGAAGTTGAGAGAAATTTTGCCCTCCGCAGCCTTGCCGTACTCGCGCCGCAACGCGACGTCTTCAATACCATGGTCGACGGCATTTCTCATCATATGCTCAAGGGGGCCGACAATTTTACCGAGTACTGTGCGATCCATATCCCCATCAACATCGCCAGACAGCAACGTAACCGGCTTATTCAGTTCATTGCTGACCTGCCTGACCACGCGACGCAATCGTGGCACCAGCCTTGAAAACGGCACCATCCTGGTGAGCATCAGGTTTTCCTGCAAATCGGTATTGATTCGTGATTGCTGTAACAATAGTGATTCTGCAGATTTTGATTTTTCCAGCAGCGTATCTTTGAGATCCTGCAGGTCCGAGGCCGACTCCTGCAGAGCGCGGGACAATTGCTGCTGCTGCGAATACCGGTCCAGCTCCAGCGGATCGAAAGCGATATGCTCATCGGAGGACTGAATTTGTTCTCGTCGAAAATGAATCTGTGCTTCAGTTTCATTACCGAGGCGGCGAATCTGATCCTGCAACCGCACGACGGTCGCGTCCATCTCGTCAAGAGATTGAATAAATTCGTGAATCTTTTGTTCTACACGACCGCGCGTAATGCTGGTTTCACCGGCCAGATTAACCAGGTTATCCAGCGTCGGCGCCGGGATCTTGACCATTTCCTGCAATTCGGCTGAAACAGCGCTTTTGCCGCCAATTGACGGAGGATTGGCTGGCCGCACCGGCCTGTTTACCGTAAAGGGAATAACCTGGGCAAGACGTCCCGACCACGGTGCAGGCTGAGCAGGCTTTTCAGTTTGTTGCTCTGGCACCGCGTCGTCGACAAGCTGCTCTGAATTGAGCTCAGTATCATCCACCACGACGTCAGGTTCTGGCACAAGCTCGCTGGTGGAGGCTTTTTGCCTGATCTGATCAAACAACGCGATCAACTCATCATGGCGCTTGAGGAGTTCGTCAAAAAAAGCCTCATCGCGATGTTCTGGCGTCGCGTACTTCTCCAGAAAAGTTTCGAAATCATGGCTGCGATCACCCATATACATAAAACCAGCCACCCGCGCTCCACCTTTGAAGGTATGGAGCTCGCGAGTAATGTTCTTAAGATGGCTGTTATCGTCGGGATGGTCACGCCAGGCCTCAATACCTTTCTCTATTTTTTCGAGAATCTCCTCTGCTTCTTCAGCAAAAATAGCGAGAATCTCGGGATCGACGTCCTCCTCCGGACTGGTGTGGGTAAGGGCATGAACGGGTAAACTTTCGCCATCTGCGGGTAAACTTTCACCATCTATTGTCTCGCCTGTCGGTGTCGGCGGCGTTGAGATGCTGACGACACCTGGTACCTGGTCAGCCTGCTCTGCGTCACCGTCCACCAAATGCACCACATCCGCCTGCTCTTCCTGTCCGCCACGTATTGCTGGCGATCCCGGACTAGAGGCCTGACTAGCTGACGAGCTGTCCTGCTCAACGTCAGCGTCCTCAGGGCCGATCAATATGTGATCGGCGACGGCGGCGCGATCCGTCGCCGCCTCCGCCCAGGAAGCTAAGCCTTCAAGCTCATCGATAAGTTGCGCCGGCGCTAACCCTGTCGGTTGCCCAGAGACAAACGTATCAATCATGATAAGCAACGTTTCATAGGTCCTGGAAAAAACCGATACCTCATGCTCACCCAGGTCAACTTGACCTTCCCAGCAGGCATCCAGAGCCCCGCCGAGGCAGGCAGCCAGTGTTGCCAGACCATCGCACTGCGCCGCATTGGCTGCCGCAGTCAGCTCTGCCAGTTCCGCGCCGAGCTCCTCTAATGCCAGGTCCTGGCCAGTAACTGGCCCCCGCCAGGTCTGTAGAATCTGTGGCAGATCCAACACCCGAACCAGACCCTTAACCAACAGACCATTTAGTAACAGGCGATTGGGTGGGGGTTCGCTGGGTACGGCACGGTTGCTTTCTCGGTTGTCAAAGAGCCGCTGCTGCAGCGTGTGGCCATCCAGTAGCCCCTCCGCACTAGTCCCCTCAGCCCCTGAAACCATGGTACGAAGACTGGTCACACTGTGCTCAATCAAGGCGATTATCGCCGCGTTCACCGCAACGACTCCGTCATCAATCTCTTTGATAAGGCCCTCAAGCACGTCGCATAGGGTCGCCACCTGCACCACTCCGGCGGTATACGCACTGCCCTTCAGCATGTGCAGGGTCCGGTGCACCGAGGCATCAATTACCCGCCTGTCCTGGGTCGTACGCAAACTGTCGACGAAGTTCGCCAGGGTATTGATGTGACCCAGCGCCTCAACGGTAAAGATCTCTAGCAACTCACGATCGGGCGGCTCGCTTGCGCTACTCACAGCGGACGGATCGCCGTCAGTCGCCGACTCACCATCCTCTATCTGCCACTCTTCAATCCAGGTTTTCTCAACCGGGGTGTTTTCAATGACAGGTTCACCGAGGACTATCTCATTGCCGACGGCCGCTTCACTAACTGGCTCTTCGCTGGCGGCCACATCAATTGACGCCTGGTCAACTTTGTCGCTAAGCCACGGCCCGCCGTGCTCAGCTCCCTGGCTGGTCTCCGACAACGCGGGCTGGTCTATATCCGGCATGGCGTCATCGCTGGTCACGGTCGGCGCTGTGGCGATGCGGCCTTCTCGGCCCTCAACCCCGCCTGTAAGGCCTGGGCTATCCGCCAGCTCAGCCCTGATCGTCGAATTATCTTCATGCGGCTGATGACGGTCATTACTCGCCCCGCCAACCGTGGCCACCGGCCACTCGATCACTGCTTCGCCTCTGATAATGGCTTCTGCAGCCGCAATTAATGCTTCAACCTGGCCTGAATCGTCATTTTGCCGTCTGCTCGCAAAGTCCGTCACCAAAGCCGGCAGGGCTTCGAGCACGGCCACGACCAGCGTCTGGCAGTTATTATCGAAAGCCACCTTTTTATCTATAATTTTGTTAAACAGTTTTTCGACCGCAAAACCCAGTTCACCGATATAGTTAGCCTTAACCATGCGGCCACTGCCTTTCAGGGAGTGAAAACTCCTTCGCACAGCAGCCAACGCTTCGCTATCCCGCTGATTCCCAAGCCAGCGGGGGTATGTTTCCGCCAGGCTCTGCAATATCTCGTGGGCTTCTTCAACAAATATATCGACGATTTCATCATCAACGTCATCTTCATCGTCAACAGGTCGCTCAACTACTTTCGGAGCATCACCAGGATCAGCATCGGCGCCGACCTCCAGATCAACCCCGTCTGGAGTACCTTCTGCAGACCGCTCAACCGTTTCAACCGTTTCAACCGGACTGGGTTTATCGCCCAACGCTGGCAGCTCGTTGTGCACCGGATGACCCAGCTCAGTCATAGCCCGCTCAGCTATATCAAGTAAGCCGCCCTGATCAACGCTGCTATTGTTGCTGATGGCCTGCAAGAAGTATTCAACACTGGTGATGACGTCAGCCAGAGCATTAAGACGGTCCCAGCCAGGCGGGGTTGAGGAGGGAATCAGTTCCTGGCTAATATAACTTCCCAGCGCCCCCATAATGCGGGCCGGTCGCTGTAGGTCAACGACGACGATGGCGCCCTTGATGTCTTCTATTAGCTCGGGAATATCCAGTAAGAATTTATTGTCCCATTGGGACGAAATATAGCCAACAACGGCTTCCTTGATGGCCTCCAGATTATTGCGCACTTCGCGAATCAGCGAACGCTGTGCGTCGTTCATCAGATAGGTGGTTTCGGATGCGGGTTCTCGAATTACCTCACCCTGTTGATAATTTGCAGCCCACTCCAGTAAAGCCGTTTCTACATCCAGCAGGCGTGAGGCTGAGTCTGCAAGCGCATCCCTGTCCGCGTCTTGCGCGGACAACACGGCGTGTAACTGGTCTCCAATGTCGCAGATAGCGCGTCGCAGGCGTGACTGGCCAACCATGGCCAGTGTATCGGCGATACGTTTGATAACCGGGGCTAATGCGGCATTAACGCTAGCCGACTCCCCGCCCTGTTCGACAAACAACACCAGCTGGGCTTTTACATCGTCAATTTCCTGTATCAGCGAACTCGCCAATACCTGCACTACCCCTTGATCGTAACTTGGGGTCAGCCCACCGTCCACATGTGCGAGAACACCTGCCGGTAGCGCCTCATCAAGCTTAAACTCGCGCTTAATTTCGCCTAATCGAGGTGAGGACTGGTGATTTGCAATTGTGACGTAGTACAGCAAGTTCTTAAGCAGTTCACTGGGGAATCCATCGTCAAGCGCTGCAATACCGCCCTGTGACAAGCGGCGGATGCACCCATCAATCTCCCACAACAAACTACGCACTGCAGGACCTCGAGCCAGCGCGTTTGATGCCATCCCCTCAAGCACCGCGCCGGCTACCCGCCACAACTGCTCAAGCCGCGCCCCCCGATACATTTCCCTCAAACGGTATAGAATTCTGGCGAGCTTATTCAGGTGATCGGTGCCGCTAGTATCCCTGGCAAAAGCCAGCAGGGAAAAATCGTAGGCCTGCCTTAATTTATCGATCAACTCCTTGAGGGCCTGCTCGCCAGCAAGGCTAACACCGGTATTGACGGGCAGAGCATTAACTACGCTCAAATCTGGATTAAAAAACTGGCTAGCGGAGGCCAGTGGTTCATTTCTTATCGCCCGTAGATCATTAACCAGCGTCAGCAATACAGCGGGCTGGTCAAGGCGGCTGGCAACGCAGCCACGCAAATACCGTGGCACCTCGAATATGGCCCGACTCAACACGTCAACCGTCTCACTGTTGCCTGGCACATTACCAGCCCGCAGCGCGCCAAGTACCGCTTCCATCTCTTCGGTGAGCAACACGCCACCGTAACACTCACCTATTTTCAGTGACCCTGTGACCTGATGGATGTGTGCTAGACAGAACGTCAGGTGACTGTGTTCCTGGTCACTGTCAAGAAAATTCACGAGCGCACTACTGGCCTCGGCAAGGCTCGCTTCGACCTCACTGACAAGCCACTCTAACCCTTGAATATTTTGACTTGAATCCATTGTCAGAATCACTCGTTACCTGGTCGCTGATTACGCTATTTTTTCGTAGGCATGAACGTCCGGTGCGTTCATGCGCATCAAATTTTCTGGTTCCCAGTCGGTCAGCTCGCCAGGCCCTATGATCAGGCAGCCTCCCGGCTTCAAGTATCCAGCAAACATGTTGACGATATCTCGGCGGCGCCACCTCTTGAAGTAAATCAGCACATTCTGGCAAAAGATCAAATCCATTTGATTGAAATATTGCTGCTCCTTTTCCAATATATTGCCTGTTAGAAAAGCAACCTTCTTTTTAATGAAGTCCTTGACTACCAGATATCGATCATCGACAGACGTGAAATAAGTTTCTCGCGCCGCAGGCGATAAACTGTCTACGCGGCTAAGCGGATAAATCCCCCCGCGGGCAGCCGCAATGGCGTCGCTACTGACATCGGTTCCTATAACTGAATAATTGTCCTTGATACCAGCTAACGTAAAACCCTCGTGGGCATCCATAGCCAGACTATAGCTTTCTTCCCCAGTCGCGCACCCGACACTCCAGATGTTATAGGGCTGATCAGGCGTAACGGTCGCCCGTGCGGCCACCCTGTCACGAACACAATTATGTGAGGACTGATGGCGGAAAAAACTCGTTTCCTTAACCAGCAAACGATCAAGCAGTACACCCCATTCTCGAGTACCGCGTATGGTTTCCAGTACCTCCCGGAAATAGGTGTCAGCATCCTGGGCGCCACACTCAGCCATTCGTCTGGCAATTTGCGCACGCACGAAACCTTCCCGCTGTAGAGCGATACGAACACCGATACGGTTTTCAAGCATATCTACCCACAAACGATATTGCCTGTCACTCAACACCGGTAGTTCAGCAGACTGCCCTCCAACCGCTGTTCCCGTCAGCACGATCGACATAGTTATTGTGTAATCGACATAGTCGTATTATTACAACGCTCAGGATCGCTTATTCGCCATGTCCTTAAGTTCGAGTTCAAACTCATCAAGGTCGATACCAGCCAGCTCAGCCTCAAGGTCGACGGCAAAGGATGTTTTCAAAACCGTAGATCCCGTGTCCATCTCGGCCAACTCGTCATCGGTAGCCGCCACTTCTGACAGGTAATCTATTTCATCCATCGCGGCGCTATTCTCTTCCAGCATCGTCCTTATATGGGGCGAAGGCTCGCTGGCTATATCCATTTCTATTTCCGATGGCTCGCCCAGATCGGCCAGATCGATTTTTAGTTCATCGACATCAACATCGTCGTCGCCATCAGTTGCATCAAATCGATCATCCAGCCAGGTCGAGTGATCTGGTGCTACAGATGATCCAAAAGAATCTGACGCCACCCCGGAAGTTCGCGACAGGCCCTGATCCGGCAGCTTGAAGCCGGAGACTGATTCCCGCAATTCAATGGCAATTTCCGCTAATTCACCAACCGAAGTTGCCGTTCGATTCGTGCCATCCAACGTTTGCGTCGTGATGTCCTGAATCACATTCATTGTTTTCGAAATATGGCCCGCAGTGGTTGACTGGTGCCGTGCCGCCGTGGAAATGTCCTGGATCAACTCTGCCAGGTTAGTCGAAACGGTCTCGATTTCACTCAACGCAATACCTGCGTTCTCGGTCAACGACGCCCCGGCGACCACTTCGATCGTGGTTTGCTCCATCGAAGACACCGCTTCATTGGTGTCGGTCTGGATTGTTTTAACCAATGCAGCAATTTGCTTGGTCGCGTTAGCCGAACGCTCTGCAAGCCTCTGCACCTCATCGGCTACCACAGCAAAGCCGCGCCCTGCGTCGCCTGCCATGGAGGCCTGGATCGCCGCGTTCAGCG
>JBFJZC010000068.1:0-11035 GCA_041622295.1 Porticoccaceae bacterium | reverse complement strand
TCCTGTTTCGATGATAACCCGTCACCCCCCCTGGCTATGGAGCCTTATCTGATGAAGAGACAAAAACGAGACATTTCCCAGCGCGCCTACAATAAAGGTTACCAACTCGGCTATCAGGGTCGCCCCGAGGAGGCCTGCCCTTTCCGCGACGGCAGCCTGACCGCGCAGGAGTGGATCAGGGGCTGGCACGAAGGCCACACCGATAATCTTGACGGTATCAAGGTTCAGGCCAGCCAACAGAAAATCATAGCCCTTCGCTAATAAACTCCTTAAATATTAACTAGTTAATATTGTAACTTAGAGCTTCAGGTTAAGCTTTTCTGGTTAAAGATGCTTCTCAGTGCCCGCCGCGATGGCCACCATCGGCGGCGGCCATCTCTTTGATCAGACCCGGACCTCGGTAAATAAAACCGCTGTACACCTGCACCAGGCTGGCCCCGGCGGCCATTTTTTCTGCAGCGCCGGCGCCGTCGCAAATCCCGCCCACCCCAATTACAGGTAACGCACCGTCCAGCGCCCTGGCCAGCACAGTAACAACGTGCGTAGCCTGCGCCGCCAGCGGCGCACCGCTCAAACCGCCCTGTTCAGCAGCATGGCGCGTCCCTTCCACGCCCTGCCGCGAGATCGTCGTATTGGTGGCAATAACACCGTCAATCTGCCGCTGCTGCAACACCGCAGCCAGCGCCGCCACTGCATCATCACTCTGATCAGGTGCAATTTTGACGGCCAGTGGTACGTAGCGGCCATGACGATCCGCCAGCCGCGCCTGCGTGTCCTTCAGGGTTTTTAGCAGCCCATCGAGCTGATCCCTGTTTTGCAGATCGCGTAAGCCGGGCGTGTTAGGCGAGCTGATGTTGATGGCAATGTAATCCGCCACCGCATAGACCTTTTCCATGCCGACACAGTAGTCCTGCGCGGCATCCGCTACCGGCGTTGTCAGGTTTTTCCCAATATTGATGCCGAGCACACCGTCATAGCGGCGCCTGGCCACCTGTGTAACCAGATGGTCGACGCCGAGATTATTAAAACCCATGCGATTGATAATCGCCTGCTGCCTGGGCAATCTGAACAACCTCGGTAGCGGATTACCCGGTTGTGGCCGAGGCGTGACGGTGCCTATTTCAACAAAACCAAAGCCCAGCGCACCGAGACTGTTGAAGTAGTCACCATTTTTATCCAGCCCTGCGGCAAGACCATACGGGTTGCCAAAACGCAGCCCCATCACCTCTACCGGCTGCTGGGGACGCTGCTTCGTCAAACCTTGCAACAAACCAAGCTTTTCAGCACAGGCGATAGCTGCCAGTGAAATATGATGAGAAGTTTCCGGTGGTAAAAGAAACAGCGCACTGCGCGCAAGGCGATACATGAACACTCCGGAGCAGATTCGCCGGCAAGGATAAATGAACCTATCCGGCAAGTCACGCCGTCAGCACCCCATTGCTACGTTATACTTCCCGCCGGAACCAACACGGCCTTTGCGCGTCATACATCTGCAATAAATAGCTGGCAGACAAACGTCGGCCTACTTTACAGGCGTGCTGAATGAGCGAAGCAGTGGGTGTCGGGCCATGCGGTCTTGAATTCACTAATACGAACGTTACAATCGCCGCGAACTGGCGGCGCCACACCGCTACACCCACAGGAATAAAGAACCACAGATGAATGAATTAAGCGAATCTGCGCAAATACAATCATTACTAAATTTTCTAAATGACTGCATAGTTGGCCAGCAAAAACTCTCTCGTCGCCTGGTGATGGCTCTCCTGGCTGATGGCCACCTGCTGGTGGAAGGCGCGCCCGGACTCGCTAAAACCAAATCCATCAACACCCTGGCGACAGGCATTGAGGCAAACTTTCACCGCATCCAGTTCACCCCAGATCTGCTGCCCGCCGACATCACCGGCAGTGACATATACAGACCCGAGAACGGCGCGTTTGAATTCCAGGCCGGGCCAATTTTTCACAATCTGATACTCGCTGATGAAATCAACCGAGCACCCGCCAAAGTACAGTCCGCGCTCCTCGAAGCGATGGCGGAAAGGCAGATCAGCGTCGGCCATAAAACTTATCCGCTGCCCGCGCTGTTCCTGGTAATGGCCACCCAGAACCCCATCGAACAGGAAGGCACCTATCCCCTGCCAGAAGCTCAGCTGGATCGCTTCCTGATGCATGTCAAGGTTGATTACCCGTCCGCCGAGGCCGAACACAAAATACTGCACATAGCCCGTAACGAGGCTGCCGGGCAGCTTCGCGGCGACTCGCCGGTAGTCAGCCAGGCAACCGTGTTAGCGGCGCGCAAATCAGTGTTAGATGTCTATATGGCCACCAACATTGAGGAATACATCGTTCAGCTAATTCAGGCAACCCGTAACCCGGCAGCCTATAGCGGCGAACTTGGTACCTGGCTGGAATACGGCGGCAGTCCGCGAGCAACCATCGCGATCGACCGCTGTAGTCGCGTTAATGCCTGGCTGGATGGCCGCGATTTCGTCACCCCTGATGATGTTCGCGAAGTGGCACCAGATATCCTCCGCCATCGTCTCATTCTCAGTTTTGAGGCCGAAGCCAACGGCGTCACGCCAGACCAGGTGATCGACCATCTGATTGCGAGCGTACCCTCCGCCTGATGTCCGAACAGCAGTCAGTAAGTCGTTCTCCCGGTGCGCTACCAGCGAATGTCGCTGCGGCCACCGCGGATCTGGTGCGCCTGCGGCACGCCGCCAGAGACCTGACTCTGTTTCCACGTCTACCGCCCAAAGCCGTAAGCGCCGGCGGCCACCAGTCGCGGAGCCGCGGTCGGGGCATGGACTTTGACGAAGTCCGCCCCTATCAGCCAGGCGACGACATCCGCACTATCGACTGGCGGGTGACAGCGCGTACCACACAAACCCACACCAAGGTGTTTCGCGAAGAACGTGAGCGCCCGGTTATCGTCGTCGTCGACCTGCGCCAAACCATGTTCTTTGGCAGCAAAAAGACCAAATCCGTCGCCGCCTGTGAGGTCGCCGCAGCACTCGCCTGGGCAGGTTGCAATGCCGGCGACCGCATCGGCGGACTCGTGTTTGCGCCCGACCAACAGCGCGATATCCGCGCCCGGCGCAGTCACCACAGTGTTCTGCAGCTGATCAAAATACTCAGTGATACCAGCGCATCCCTGATCGATCGGCGCACTGACCGTTTCTCGCTGACACAAATTTTCGAAGACACCCGACGTATTGCTCACCCTGGCGCGGCAATAGTATTTATCAGTGATTTCCATGATTTTAATCGCGATGGTGAACGCCATCTGTTTGAGCTGGCTCGCCATAGCGATGTAACCCTTTGCCATATATACGACGACCTCGAGGTGCGGCTACCTCCACCCGGTAACTATCCGGTAACTAACGGCGGCCGTCGCTTTACGCTAAATACCCGTGACGTGCGAACCAGAGAGGCTTTTGAGTTGCACAAACAAAAACAGTTTAAGGCGCTGCAACAGGCTGCCACGCGGTTGCGCTCGGCCTATCTTCAGGTTCGAGCGGCAGATGAAATTATGCCCCTGCTGCAAAATGCCTACAGCAACAAAACCCGGCGGCGGAGATCCCGTTGAACCCCGACGCGCTCGCCCAATTACGCGATATTCACCTGCCCGAACCCATTGGCTGGTGGCCGCCAGCACCAGGGTGGTGGCTACTGGCAGTGCTGACAATCATCGTGACACTTGTCGCACTCAACTATCTACTGGCGCGCCGCCGCCGGCTCAATTTCCGCCGCCAGGCCAAACAACTCCTTGCCCAAAGCTGGGACACCTATCAACAGAATCGCGATGACCGTCAGCTGCTCGAAACCTTGCTCACCCTTGTCCGCCGCGTCGGCAAAACCGGACGCCAGCAAGATCACCTCGAAGCCATGACCGCCGCACAACTGATCAGGATGCTCGACGACACCTGCGCTGGCGCGCTCTCGGCACACATTCCCAGCGCCGATATTGAAAGCCTGCTATACCGTCGTCAGGCCCAGCCCCTACGCGAAGCGCAGGCCCGGCAGTTGTACGTCGCTGTCGAGGCCTGGTTAAAACGTGGCGGCCACCCATGCTGACGCTATTGTGGCCGTGGATGTTACTCCTCATCCCACTGCCCTGGTTGTATCGCCGGCAGCGTCGCCCCGCAGCTAGCCAGAGCGCCGCACTGATTGCGTCGGCCTATAGCGACATCAGCGGCGATGACGCTCGCCATGCTGGCGGCGCGGGTCACTGGGTAACACTGTCCCTGTTGATCCTGATGTGGCTATCTGCGGTGCTGGCGGCAAGCCGTCCGCAATGGACGGGCGAGCCCATTACGCTGCCCGCCAGCGGTCGCGACCTGTTACTGGCTGTTGATATTTCACCCAGCATGGAGGTTGCCGACATGCGTGTCGGTAACGATCTGGTCGACCGTCTCAGTGTCGTAAAAAATGTCGTCGGTGACTTTGTCCAGCGCCGCACAGGGGATCGCCTGGGCCTGATACTGTTTGGTAGTAGTGCCTATTTGCAGACCCCGTTGACCTTTGATCGCAGAACCCTCAACACACTGTTACAGGAAGCACTCATTGGTTTTGCTGGCGACGGCACCGCCATTGGCGACGCCATTGGCCTGGCCGTTAAACGCCTCAAAGACCGCCCCGAAAATGCTCGGGTAGTGATTCTATTGACCGACGGCGCCAACACCGCCGGTGAAGTAGAGCCCCTCAAGGCGGCGGAACTGGCGGCAGCCTGGGGTGTTAAAATTTATACTATTGGCATTGGCGCCGATGAGCTGCTGCGCCGCAGTCTGTTTGGCACACGCCGCATCAATCCCTCGGCCGATCTTGATGAAGAATCTCTGGCGACCATCGCCGAACTGACTGGCGGTAAATATTTCAGGGCGCGCAATCCCGACGATCTCGCCACTATCTATCAACTACTGGATCAACTCGAGCCCATCGCCCAGGATGAAGAGACCTTCCGTCCGACACAGGCGCTGTTCTACTGGCCACTGAGCGTAACCTTGCTCGCCAGTTTTTTGCTCGCCCTGCTGAAAAGGGCTGGAGTCGGTAATGACTGATTTATCGCCGTTGGTGGGTCACATGTCGTTCCCACACCAAAGCGGTTCACCAGAGTGGGTCGTATAGATGAGCGCGTGGTTAAACCATATTGCTGACTTCCATTTCCTCAGGCCCTGGTGGTTACTGGCCCTGTTGCCGTCGGCATTACTGACCCTGCTACTGTTTCGCGAAAAACAGCAGGCTGGCCGCTGGCAATCCGTTATCGCTACAGATCTACTGCCTTTTTTGCTTGATAACGAAACACAGCAACGGCGCCACCGCCATTTTTTCTGGGCTTTGGTGCTCTGGCTGCTGGGCACAATCGCACTGGCCGGGCCAAGCTGGACAAAAACGTCCCTGCCCATTCATAAGCAACAAACGCCGTTGGTGATACTGTTTGAACTGTCCCCCTCGATGCTGGCTGAGGACATCAAACCAAGCCGCCTCGCGCGCGCCCGTTTGAAACTCACCGACCTGCTCAACAGACGTCATGAAGGCACCACGGCGCTGGTCGCCTTTGCCCACGATGCCCACGTGGTCACACCGCTCACTGACGACACCAGCACGATCATTGCTCTGGTTCCAGCGCTGGATCCCACCATCATGCCCGTCGCTGGCAGTCGCCCGGTGTTAGCACTACAAAAAGGTCTGGAACTTGCCATGCAGGCTGGCCACCAGAGTGGCGAGTTGTTGCTAGTGACCGACGGTATTGCTGACGGAGATCAGGCGGCGATGGCAGGTTTATTAAAAAACCTGACCGGATTCCAACTCTCTATACTGGCCGTCGGCAGCCAGCAGGGTGCGCCGATTCCGGCCAGTGGCGGCGGATTTATAAAAAACCGTCAGGGTGAAATTGTCATCGCGGGTTTGCAGGTCAAACCATTGCAGCAACTGGCCAGCCAGAGTGGGGGACGGTTTGTAGAACTGGTACCCGACGACAGTGATATTGATTATCTGACGGCCCGCAACAACCTTCCGGGTGCCGAGGCGAAACGCCTTGAGCGCACATTTGATACCTGGCAGGACCGTGGTTTCTGGTTGATACTGCCGCTGCTGCCAATCCTCCTGCTGGCGTTTCGCCGCAACCTTATCGCGCTACTTTTAGTCGCGCCGCTGCTGGTACACAGCGACAATAGTCTGGCGTTCGAATGGGCTGACCTCTGGTTAAGAGCAGACCAGCAGGGCCAACAAGCCTTTGCCGCCGGGGATATGGAAACCGCTACGCAGCGCTTCGAAAATCCGACCTGGAAGGGTGCCGCCGCGTACCGCAGCGAACAGTTCGACGTCGCACAACAGGCGTTTGCAGAGAATGAAAGCGCCACTGGCAGGTACAACCTCGGCAATAGCCTTGCCAGGGCCGGTCAACTGGAAGAAGCCTTAAAAGCCTATGACCAGGCTCTGGCCGCAGAACCTGGTCATGAAGACGCCGCGTTTAACAAAAAATTAGTCGAGGACTTACTCAACAGGCGACAGGAAAACCCAGATCAAAACCAGCAGCAGGGCCAGCAACAGGATCAGCAAGAACAGAACCAGCCCTCCTCCGACAATAAATCCGGGCAGGACTCATCTGGCGGTAGCCAGGGGCAGGAGCAAAAAAACGAACAGCCTAATAATTCCGAAGGGAGTAATAGTGACGAACCTGCCTCCTCCGAGCCTTATGATCCCGCCGAACATTCCGACCCAAAAAAGCCTGAACAACAGGTGCAGAATGATCCATCTGCCGAGCCATCCGCAAACGAAGAAAGTCAGGAGCAACGAGGTGAACAAACGCCCGACCAGGCAGAAGCCGATGCACAAGCCTCCGACTCCGATAGCCCTCAGGACAAAATGTCCAGCGAACAACGCCAGGCGCTGGAGCAGTGGCTGCGTCGAGTACCTGATGATCCCGGCGGTTTGTTACGCCGCAAGTTCGCCTACGAAGCATGGCTGCGACAGCAACAGGGTGACACAAACGACGGGGAGGAACAGCGGTGGTGAGCATTCATAAACTGCTGACAACAGCAGTATTGTTAATTGTAGCGATGACGGCCCGCGCCGCAACACTGCAATCCCAGGTCGACCGACAGGTGATGAACAGCGGTGAAACGCTGGAGCTGACAGTGTCATTCGACGAACAGGTCTTATTCGGCGAACCTGAATTCGATAGCCTGGAAAAAGACTTCACAATAATCAGCCAAAATCGACAAAGCCGCATTGCAATTGTAAATGGGAGCAAGGAATCCCTGACTCAATGGAAACTCAGCCTGAGCCCAAAGCGCGAAGGCAAGCTGCTAATTCCCAGCTTCAGTTTTAAGGGCGAGGTCACTGATGCCTTCGAGATCGACGTGCGTCAACCGACGGCGGTGGTCGACCCTGGCGCCCCGGTCTTTACCGAGGCTGTTCTCGATCAAAGCGCCGTTTATGTACAGCAGCAGGCTCTGCTAACACTGCGGTTTTACACCACCCTGTCGCTTGGCAGTTTCGAAATGAGCGAGCTCTCCGTGCCCGGCGCTCAGGTGGTCAAAGTGGCGGAGAACCAATACCAGAAACAGGTCGCGGGCAAGGAGTACACAGTTGTCGAGACCCGGTTGGCCATTTTTGCCGATAGCAGCGGCGATCTGTCTATTCCCGCTATGCGGTACAGCGGCGTTGTCAACGATCGCCGTAGTTTTGGCAGCGGCTGGTTCAACCAGGGAGGCCAACGACTGAGTTTCAGTACCGACGAAAAAGTCCTGACAGTCAAGCCACGGCCCGCTAACGCGACAATGAAGGACTGGTTACCGTCTCCTGAAGTGCAGCTCTACGATCACTGGAGTCAGGACGCTGCCACATTGACGGTCGGCGAACCGATCACCCGCACCATCACCCTGAACGCCAGGGGTTTGACCGGCGCGCAGTTACCGCCGCTACCAGTCAACCAGGTCGAGGGTGTCAAGATTTACCTCGATCAGCCACAGCTGGAAGACAATACCAGCGCCGAGGGCATTACTGGCAACCGCATTGAATCCATGGCCATCGTACCGACACAGGCTGGCAAACTGACATTGCCCGAAATTCGTGTGCAATGGTGGGACACCGCCGCTGACCAGCGCCGAGAAACGGTACTGCCGGGCAAAACATTTGAAGTTTTGCCGGGTGCCGGCGGCACCACGCAGCGGCCAACCCAGCCTGCTGTTGCAGCCCCGTTAACCTTGCAGAATCCGGCAACCAACGAGGCCGAAAACGTTGATCTGTCAGGCATGGTCGACACTGACACCGACGCTAACACTGAACAGAGCGGACTCATCATTGCGCTTGTTGCTGGTAACGCCCTGCTGCTGCTGATCGCCGTTATATTTGCCGTATTGTGGCGGCGCGCCAGACAACCGACTAACACGCCACCTGATACAGCCGCAGCCGAACAGTCCGCCCATAACAAACAGTTTAAAGAGATTCGCGTGGCCGCTGCGAACCACAACTATGCGGCTCTGCGCGAGGCGATTATCCAGTGGGCGCGCAACCACTGGCAGGACCCGCGCATTCACACCCTTGAACAGATTTCTACACGTGCAGATAATGACCGGCTGCACACGCTTTTTCAGGCGCTTGATACCTGTTTGTATAACAGACATCGGAATGTCGCCGACCAACCCGACCTGCAAGTCCTGGTGGAGCAACTCGAAGAAATTCACCGGCACCCGTCAGGCCACGCCAGGCACCGTAGGAACAAGCGAGTAAAGCAGGATCTGCTACCCCTTTACCCAGAACCGAGGAAACCCTGAACCATGAGTATTTGGCAACAAGAACTCTCTTTGCATTCACTCAACACTGGTTTCCCCATGGGCGCAGCCAATCACCTGGGTATTGAGTATGTCGACTTTGGCAAGGACTTCCTGATTGCTCGCATGCCGGTCGATGAGCGCACCCGTCAGCCCTACGGCATTCTGCACGGCGGCGCATCCTGCCTGCTGGCAGAAACCATCGGCAGTCACGCTTCCTCGCTGTGCATCGATATGGATAAGGAATACTGTGTTGGCCTGGAAATTAACGCCAACCATATCCGCTCGGTATCCAACGGCTACGTATACGGCACCGGCAAACCCCAGCACATCGGTCGCTCGACTCACGTCTGGGAAATTATTATTCGCGACGAACAGCAGCGCACCGTTTGTATTTCCCGGCTGACCATGATGATTAAAACCCGATAAGTCACATTGGGTTTTCTAGCAAATTGTCGACCACTAATGGCCGATCAGCTGGTCGATCATTAAACGCGCATTAAAACGAGCAATCCTGACCGGGTATCAGGGCGCAGGGTTGGAGTATCTGGCGTGAATAGCATCGATCCCGGCCTCAACATCCGGCGATAAGCGGCAATTGATGCTGGCGATATTGCTGCGCAACTGCTCAATTGTTGTCGCGCCGATAATGTTACTGGTAACAAAAGGCCGCGAGTTGACGTACGCGAGTGCCATGGTTGCAGGATCCAGGTCATTTTCCAGCGCCAGATTGACGTATGCCTCGGACGCCGCCACTGCGTGAGGGCTGGAATAGCGCTGAAATCGCTTAAAAAGCGTCAGCCGCGCGCCTTCTGGTCGCTGCCCGCCCATGTATTTACCTGACAGCATCGCCATCGCCAGAGGCGAATAGGCCAACAGACCGACCTGTTCATGGATGGCCATTTCCGCCAAACCCACCTCAAAGCTACGATTGAGCAGGTTGTAGGGGTTTTGAATACTGACGACTCGCGCAAGATTTTTCTCGCGGGCGTAACGCAGGTACTCCATCACACCCCAGGGGCTCTCGTTGCTGATGCCGACGTGACGCACCAGCCCGTCCTTTACCAGCTCGGACAATGCCGCCAGGGTTTCCTCAATAGCAACCAGGTCGTCCTGATCCCGGTGTCGATAACCCAGCTGGCCAAAAAAATTAGTCGTGCGCTCCGGCCAATGCACCTGGTAGAGGTCGATATAGTCCGTTTGCAGGCGTGTTAAAGAATCGCGCACCGCCTGATGGATATGCTCGCGGCTCAGTCGGGGCCCACCGCGCAGGTGTTTCCAGTCCCCGGTGGCATCGGAGCGTCCAGACACCTTGGTCGCCAGGATAACTTTGTCTCGTGTACCTCGCCGCGCAAACCACTCACCGATGCATCGCTCAGTACTGCCCTGAGTCTCGGCTTTCGGTGGCACCGGATACATCTCAGCGGTATCGAAAAAATTAACCCCCTCGGCAACGGCGTAATCCATCTGCTCCAGAGCATCGTCAAGGGTATTCTGCTCACCCCAGGTCATTGTCCCCAGGCAAATTGCGCTGACGTCGAGATTAGTCTTGCCGAGTTTGCGGTATTCCATAGTCGAACCCCTTACTGGTTATGATTTTATTGGTCATCAATCTTTGGCGAACAGTCTAATGGCTCTCGACCTGAGGACAAAATTTCTCACCCATCGCCAGCATCGACAGGCATGTCTTAACTGCCACTGCCTATTAACATACAGCCTATTAACATTCTGAACGACTAACACACGGATCTGTTCTAGTTTTAGAACGAATCAGGTGATTTAGGCTATCATTCTGGTAGCATCCGCTAACGGACGAGTAAGGCCTGACTGCAAACCGCCGCTATCTACCGACTAAACTTTTACCCGGCTCAGTAGCCGCCTACACGAGGAACGCGGTGATATCTGTCGCACCTGACATCCACAACCTTATATCCGCAGCGCCATGAATCCAGAGGGGTCAACAATATGAAGGTCAGCGTAAAGCAACTAGTAGACAAAGCCATGGGGGACATCGAAACGATTACCGTGGACCAGGCCAAAGCCCTGCTCAATGATGAAAATACAGTCATTGTCGACATTCGCGATATTCGCGAGCTAAACCGGGAAGGCAAAATACCAGGCGCCATGCATGCGCCCCGCGGCATGCTGGAATTCTGGGTTGACCCAGAAAGCGAATATCACCGGGATACCTTTTCCTCCGGCAAAAAATTCGTGCTGTACTGCGCCAAAAGTCATCGCTCAGCTCTGGCCACCCAGGC
>JBFJZC010000067.1:0-11434 GCA_041622295.1 Porticoccaceae bacterium | reverse complement strand
GGACTATTTGCATATAAAAAATAGATTGCCAACCGATGGTTTCGGTGAGGTAGCCGCCTAGCGTCGGACCAATGCTTGGCGCCTGCGTCGCGGTAAGGGAGAACATGGCGATGCCCAGGGGCTGCTTGCTGGGGGGCAGGAGAGTCAAGATGACGGTAAACGACAGCGCGATAAATGACCCGCCAGCAAAGCCGGCAATGGTCCTGAATATCAGCATGGATTCCAGGTTCCAGGCCATGGCGCAGGCCAGGGTGGCGGCCATAAAAACGACGGAGGTCGAAAGTACAAAACGTCTTAGCCCGAAAACCTGAACCAGCCAGCCGGTCAGAGGAATAACGATGACTTCGGCGGTTAGATAAGCCGTGGATATAAAAGAACCTTCATGCAAGGTCGCTGACAACGCACCCTGAATTTCTTTCAGGGATGAGTTGGTAATCATGATATTAAGCACCGCAATAAAGGCGCCGATGACACTACCCCACACCGTAAACCAGGTGCGCAACGATACGTAGTCCTCGTCAACGACTGGCGTCGGCGTTGCAGGCTTGTTGTCCACTGGTGCGGCTGTATTACTCATGACTTGAATTTCTGGGTGGGCACGACAAGGAATTATCAGTGCTCATGGTACTGCGTCGTACCGTAGCATCGAGGCCGGGGGTTATGCAACTCAAAGTGTGCCGTGATTATGGTTATGTAACTGCGTTTTCACGGGTTCTGTTTATACCGCCTCCGCTGGCGGAAAACCCTGTGCACGATCGAAGTCGTTACGCGGTCGCGATTGAAAAGAGGGTGCTGCTAACAAGCGTGGGTTACCATGCTTGCCAACCCAGAAAACGTTCAGAGACGTTTAGCGTGTGAATGGCTGTGATCAGGCTAAGAAGTTTCCTCTATTTCGACAGCGTATAGGCGGTGAATTCACGGCCCCCTGCCTGCGGCGATGCGCCCAGGGTGCGTATTTAGGTATTGTTATGCACGCAAATACGCATGGACATTCGCGTAGCTCTGAAATCAGCGAGCCACGCTGTCATTAAACTTCAATCTGTATCTCGTCGTTGTCGACATTGACGGCGTAGACCTTTAGGCATTTTTCTTTACGAATCCCATTCAGCAACTGGATTCCCGGGGGAAAGTTTGCCCATTTATTCACTTCGCCGGTGGCTATATCGAATTGAGCGCGATGGATGGGGCACTGCAGGGTTTTGCCATCGTCCAGCAATTTGCCGCTTTTTAGCGGTAGCATCATATGCGGGCAGCTGGCCTGCACGGCATGAAACCCGCTGTTTAGGTGAAGCAACAGGACTTTAGTGCCATCCAGATTGAGCACTTTTCTGGCGCCGATGGGGAGATCCTTGGTCGGGCCTGCATGATGTGTGGTCATCGTCTGCTCCTGCTAATTATGTATTGTTCTCCTACAGGTTAATCCTTATCGGTCAGTTCTGCATATTTTTCAAGGGGCGCTGCTCGCTGGATTGGTCAGTCATTATGAAGTGATATGGGGTGATGGATGTGTAAGTCAGGGCTTGGGTGCGGACAGCTTTTTCATAAAAACCACGAAACCGAGACTGATGATAAACGCAGCGCCCATCACGTAGAAGCAGTCGTTGAAGGCCATGACAAAGCTTTCCCGGCGGGCAATGGCATCGATGGCCCGCAGTGCCTGTTCCTGCGCCAGTGTCGGGTCTGCGCCGAGGTTGGCGAAGTACTCCGTAAAGCCCTGTAAGCGTTCCATGGTCAGTGGGTTGTAGGCCGACACCGATTCAAGGATGTGGTTGGAGTGGTACTGCTGCCGCACAGCGAGGAAGGTCGCCAGCGCCGCAATACCCACCGCGCCGCCCAGGTTTCGCAACACGTTGAATACGCCGGAGGCCGAACCCACCTGATCTTTCTCAATTTCCGCAGTGGCGATAACGTTGAGGGGCACCATTATAAAAGGCATGCCCAACCCACGAATAATGTTTGGCCATATCAGATGATCACGGGCGTATTCCGCAGACATCTGGGTGTTCAGCAGGCAGCTGAGACCAAATATGAAGGCACCGATGGCTAACAAGATGCGTAAGTCTATCGATTTCATCAGGCGCAGCACGATGGGTACCATAACCAGCTGGGGCAGACCTACCCACATCATCACCAGTCCTATCTGCATGGCGTTGTAGCCCTGCACCTGAGCCAGGTACATGGGCAGAATAAAAACGGAGCCGTAGAGGCCGAGGCCGAGCACAATGCCGACCAGGTTGGAGAGTAGAAAATTACGTCGCTTCAGCAGTCTCAGATTGATGAAGGGCTGGGATCTTTTAAGTTCTATGGCGACGAAAATGATTAAACAGGTCACCGCCAGAATCGTCCCGCGCAGAATAAAATCGGATTCCAGCCAGTCCTTGCGTTCGCCTTCTTCAAGGATAATGATCATGGCGCCGAGGCCGACAGCCATGGCCAACATGCCAAACCAGTCGCCATTTTTGAGCAGCGACAAATTCATCGATGATTTTTTCAGGCCCTGCCAGAGGATGAAAAACATGATCGTAGTGGGGATAATTTGCAGATAAAACACCGATTGCCAACCGAAGGTTTCCGTCAGGTAGCCGCCCAGGGTCGGGCCAATGGTTGGCGCCTGGGTGGCGGTAAGGGAAAACATACCCATGCCGATGGGCTGCTTGCTGGTTGGCAATAGCGTAAGTATGAGTGCGAAGGATAAGGGGATCAGCGTCCCACCGGTGAGACCGGCAAGCGTTCTGAACACCAGCATGGATTGCAGGTTCCATGCGATGGCGCACAGCAGGGTGGCACCGATAAAAAGCGCGGTATTCCACAATATGTATCGACGCAGACCAAATACCATGGCCAACCAGCCGGTCATGGGGATAACCACCACCTCTGCGGTGAGATAGGCTGTGGAAATAAAGGAGCCTTCCTGCAGGGTGGCGGACAGGGCACCCTGAATATCCTTCAAAGAGGCGTTGGTGATATGGATGTTGAGTACAGCAATGAATGCGCCGAGCACACCGCCAAACACCGTTAACCAGGTGCTAGCCGAAACATGATCGCTGTCCTGGTTTGACGACGGGATCGCCTCCGCAGTGTCGACGGCGGCAGATGTGCTGCTCATGGCGAGGATATACCGGTGCTTTACCTGGCGTCCGTATCCATTCCGCTGCCGCGGGTATCGACACGCGCGATGACCGACATGCCGGGACGCAGTTGTTTAACAACCGGGTTGTTTTGGTCAAGCAGTATCTTCACGGGCACCCGCTGCACAATCTTGGTGAAATTGCCGGTGGCATTATCGGCCGGCAGCAAGCTGAATTCTGCGCCGCTAGCGGGCGATATGCTGTCAACGATGCCTTCAACCAGGTCATCGGCGAAAGCGTCAATCTCAATCATGGCTTTCTGTCCGGGGCGCATTTTCGTTAACTGAGTTTCCTTGAAGTTGGCACTGATCCAGACGTCGTCAAGAGCAACTATCGCCATTTTCCTTGCCCCGACCTGGATATACTCGCCAGACTCAACGTGCTTGTTGCCGACTACTCCGGCACGTGGTGCACGGATATCCGACAAATCCAGGGCAATCTCAGCGAGTCGCTGTTTGGCTTCCGCCGCTTCGAGATTGGCCTTAATTTCATCGGCCTCCGCCGTCAAGACATTGCGTTGGGCACGGGCCGCTGCCAGGTTGGCCTGCGTGCGGGCGAGTTCCGCCTCGGCGCTGGCGACGTCAGTCACCGCATGGTCGTAACGTTGTTTCTCAGCAAAGCCGCGAGATTTTAATTGCTCCGCCCTGACCAGATCGAGTCGGGTGCGCTGTAACGCCGCCTGGGCCACACGTACCTCGGCAGCGCTGGCATTAATGGTAGCTGACTGTAACGCTTCTCGCGTGTCCAGTCGGGCCTGGCTGGCCCTGGCGCCAGCGACTTCTGCGGCCGCTTTGGCGACCCGCGCGTTAAACGTGTGTTTGTACATGGAGATCAAGATATCGCCGACCTCGACTGCCTCGTTGGCTTTTACATTCACATGTTCGACGATACCCGGTACCTTGGCGCTGATCACGGTAATGTCGGCCTGGGTGTAGGCGTTGTCAGTTGATTCCCAATAACGGCCTTCGACCCACCAGTTTTTGAGCCACCAGCCGCCGCTCAACAGCACCAGTACCAATAGAGATAGCAGAATAATTTTGCGCATATCGGAACCAAATAGTTATCGGGAGGTCAGCTAAGCACGAAGCACCGTTGTTAGTAAGTGATCCTTTGGGCATAAGTCGGCGGTAGTCAGTTCTCGCACCACGTTTTAAACACTGGCGTAATTAGCCTGATTCTGCCGAAAGTATTGTGGAAGCCTTGATTAGTAAAGGTACTCTGCCGTACCCTAGCATTGGGGCATAGCTCTTGCAAGCGTAAAAAAGTGTTCCACGGAAAAATATTTGCGTGGCGGATTTACAATACCATGTGATCCAGGCGAGACAACAAGCAAGGAGAAGTCGAGTGACAATGCCTGAACAAGGGGTAGGGGAAGCAGAGCTTGAGCGGCGCGACGGAATTCTTCGAGCCGGTATGGAAGTTTTTTTCGAGTACGGTTACGTTGGTGCCAGCGTCGACGAAGTTGTACGCCGGGCCGGGGGATCAAAGCGGACGGTATACAAGTATTTCGACAACAAAGAAGGCCTGTTTGCAGCCATTGTGGCCAACCTCCTTGAACAGATGACGCAGCCGTTGCAGCCGGAGATTACTGACGAGCAGGGCCTGTACGACACGCTCGAAAATCTTGGCAAACATTATCTTAGGGTGCTCTTGCAGGATGAAAGTCTGGCAATATTTCGCACGGTGGTATCCGAAGGTGTTAAGTTTCCGGAGCTGGCAAAGGCCTTCTACGAGTATGGGCCCGGAGCCGCAATCAAGAAGTTATCGAGCTACTTGCTGCGACAAACAGAGGCCGGTGTGCTAAAGGTTGATGATGCCGAGTCCGCCGCCCGGCAGTATTTTGGGATGATCCGCTCCGATATTCATATGCGAGCGGTATTAGGCCTTGAGGTACCTGGCGACAAAGAGATTGACCAGAGTATCAGTCGCGCAGTCGATATTTTTGTCAAAGAGTACGATGCTGATTAAGCGCCCAGTTGGCTGCTTGTTGCCGGGACGGAATATGTGCGTTGAAGAAAGGCCCGTCCAGAATGCCGCAGACATGGTAGCCAGGATTACAACCTGAGAATCACCACACCGCCATATTTGGCAAGGCATTGAACGATATGAAAGTGCATGTGGATTTGTGTTTAATTCCCATCGGCGGTGACAGTTCGATTTCTGCTGACATTGCCGAATGTCAGCGTGTATTCAGCGAGTGTGGCCTGACCCATTATTTGCACGCCTATGGGACGAATGTTGAAGGTGAATGGGATGAGGTTATGGGTGCGATTAAGGCCTGCCACGAACGTGTGCATAGCCTCGGCAGGACGAGGATATCGTCAACGCTAAAAATCGGCACACGCACCGATCAAGCACAACGTTTGCAGGACAAGATCAGCAGCGTCATGTATAAGCTACGCTGAACACTCACAAACACGGGTAATTTAAGGGGTCAAATGATGCTAAATCTAACGCGTATAGGAACACTTTGTGCTGGTCTGCTTGCTACGGTGCTTGCCTCGGCCGAGATCGCCGACAGTTTTATCTCCCAGGAAATACTCCAGGGCCCTGATCGGACACCAGAATTCGTCGCCCGCGACATCTATCGCCATCCCTCACAAACCCTTGCCTTCTTTGACGTCCAGCCGACTATGACAGTGGTTGAAATCTGGCCTGGCAGCGGTTGGTATACCGAAATACTGGCCCCTCATCTCAGTGCAGGAAAGCTTTACGCCGCACATTTTGCCGCGGATTCAGCGCTAAAATATTTCGTGGACTCGCGCACCTTTTTTGAGGAAAAGCTGAAGGCTTACCCCGAGCTCTACGTGGCTGTTGAGATGGCCGAATTCAGTCCGGAGACGAACCGATTGACTGTCCCAGACGCCAGCGTTGACAGGGTGTTAACCTTTCGAAATGTCCATAACTGGCTGAGTAACAACCGGGAGGCACAAGCGTTCTCTCTATTTTATAAAGCGCTCAAACCAGGTGGCGTGTTGGGTGTTGTCGAGCACAGGGCGAGACCTGGCACCAGCTGGGCCTTGATGAAAGAAACCGGTTATATGACAGAAGCGTATGTCGTAGAGCTCGCGGAGAAGGCCGGCTTTGTGCTCGAAGGCCGTAGTGAAATCAACGCTAATCCGGCGGATTCGACGCAGCATCCCAAGGGGGTGTGGACCTTGCCGCCAACACTACGACTGGGCGATGTGGACAGGGAAAAATATCTCGCTATTGGTGAAAGTGATCGAATGACGTTGCGTTTTAAGAAACCGTTAACGGTCGGCGAATGACCCTTATACCGCCGGAGCGCCTCGCGGCCGCCACACTGGCTGCAATCATTGAGGGCTTCATCCTGCGTGAGGGGACTGAGTATGGGGCGCAGGAAACCGCGCTGGTGGATAAGGTTGAGCAGGTGCGTAGGCAAATAACCAGCGGGCGGGTACTGATTGTCTACGATGACACCTCAGAGAGCTGCAACCTGGTTACCGTTGAGGAGTACCGACAAAGTTTGTTAACCGGTTAGATGCGCCGCAGAATTATGGACGTCGGCGACGGTGTGACGGTGTTTTGTATTAAAGTAAAATATTAGTTATATACTTTAATACATTGTTTTATATATTTATTATTGTATTTTTCGTATCAGGTTTCGTTGTCTCAACAACTGCCGCTACTTCACAGCTGTCACTGTCTCAATTACCGGATGTGCCGTTATTAGCTGGCCGCTGACCCAGGGATCACCGTGAACCGGGTAACATGTGCGGCGTTGCCAGAGCCAGACGGACTATTCGAGGCGCCTGGTAAGCCGCCTAATGCGTTAGTAGCGTTACTCTTTCGGGTACGGTCAGCAGAGGGCCGACCATGGCTACTAGCTCGCGGCGTTCGGCAGAGTGAACCCAACGCAGCCAGTCTTCCTTACTTTTCATCTTGAGAACGATGTAGCGGGTATGAGGATCATCCACGCCGCGGAAGGCCTCCCCAGACACGAAGCCGGGGGTTAGCACGGTGGCTTGTATGACTTTCCGCGCGAAGTTTTCATAGGTTCTATCCATATCAGGCGCAATATGTCTTTCTATTAAAACGGTGATCATGATCGTGACGAAAAACTGTCTCTGTTAGAGCGGGAGTGGGCGAATCGAAATGATACGTTGCTAGACTTTTTATGTCTGCCATAATTTGCGAAAATTGAGTTATGACCATACCTCACGATTTACTGGTGGATACCACGGGACTGCTTTGTCCTGAACCTGTGATGATGCTGCACAGCGCGGTGCGCGGCCTCGCTGAAGGGCAGGTAATAAAGGTTATCGCAACCGATCCGTCCACCACCCGAGATATTCCAAAATTCTGTCGTTTCCTTGGCCACCAATTACTTGACCAGCAGCAGCTTGAGCTGTCCTACGAATACTTTATACGCCGTGGGTGAGATGCTTCACGGTCGGACTGGTATGTCGTCGAATCAGGGTTCTGACAACACCGAAATGGCGGCCAGTGCTTCCGGATCCCGGGCCTTTATCTTATTGGCGATGTTGTGCTGAAAATAGTAGTGAAACTCGGGCGCTGTCTCTGCGCTGTACAGGGAGTCATCGCCAGGTAGCACCGGCGTTTCGACGACTTTGTCGTCATCAACTACGAGGCCATGAATGCGGCCACTGTGAAACAGTCGCCAGCTGACGACCGCTTTGAGCGAGAGAGTTTTGAAGCTGTCGCTGGAAAACACGGCGTGGGTGCCGATAACGTCTGGAATTTCCTGAACGACATCGGTGTCCTGCTCACAGGCGTAGTCATAATAATCTGCGGCGGTCTCAAGTTCGAGGGCCTTGTGGATGGGCGCTTCGTAAAATACTTCGTCAATCCCCGGATCGAAATAGCCTTCCCATTGGCCGTTAAGTGGATCTTTGATGTCTGGGCACGGCGTAAGTCTGTCCAGCCAGGGCACAAGGCCGACGACTTCGCCGTCTTCTTTCAGACCCCAGCAAAGTACTTTAATGCTAAAAAACTTCTGGGGATGAGCGTCGTTCGAATAAAGCATTTCGAGGCCGTCGAGCTCCGGGGCAAGGCGCACGAAGCGTTGGGAGCAGGGTGATAAATAGGATTTTCCGGTGAACAGATCAATGACGTTGTCAGTGATGGCAGCTGGGGTAGAATTGGACATAACGCATTCCCCTGATCAGTGTTGGAATCGACCCGGTGGTCGGGTAACACAAAACGGCTGTTGGCGCTACATAAGGTACCGCTGAAAGGTTCAATACACAATACCTTGTGGTTAATTTTTCGTGACCGATTCTGATGTTGGGTGGAGTTGGGCTGTCAGCCGCGGCCTCGTTTGATTACCATGGCCGCGTTGGTTTTTTGATCCTCGACCGCTGGAGCGGAAATGTGTAGCGAACAATCGTCATCGGGCTGTAGTGAGCATTGCAGCCAAGATCTTGAAACATTGTTTCGGGCCTGTTTTTATCGTAACTATCGTACCGTATTGAGTGGCGGGGCGATGGAGCCACTTTACGTGCCTGCTGGAACAGACTGTGGTGAGCATCTATTGCAGTATCGAGAGTACTTCTTTGCTAGTGCGCTGCATGAGACAGCGCACTGGTGTATCGCCGGGGAAGAGCGGCGAGGTAAAGTAGATTTTGGCTATTGGTATTTTGAAGCTGGTCGCACGGGGATTCAGCAACGCGCATTTGAGGCGGTTGAAATTAGGCCCCAGGCGCTTGAGTGGATATTTTCAGTGGCCGCAGGTGCGCCGTTTCGGCTTAGTAGTGATAATTTGAGTACCGATCTGGGCGCACCAGGCCCGGATGATCACCGGGTTTCTGGTGCTGGAAAGAATACGGATACCTTTGCTTTCGCCGATGCGGTCTACTGCCAGGTGTTGAGCTATTGTGCGCAGGGACTACCAGGGCGGGCTGCGCAGTTTGCCGAAGCGCTGACTGGTTTCTACGGTACTGACGATCCCCTGGAGGACACGCGGTATCATCGGCAATACCTGGGATGAGCGGGGGCCAGGCGATAAAAATTCTCGCCGATGAAAATATCGTCGACGTGGCCGAGGCGTTTGGTCATTTTGGCGAGGTTCGCGTTTGTGCTGGGCGAGACATTACCCGAGATCATCTGCGTGATATCGACGTGCTGCTGGTGCGGTCGGTGACGCAGGTCAACGAACAGCTGTTGTCTGGCAGCATTGTGCGCTTTGTCGGCTCGGCGACTATTGGCACGGATCACATCGATCTGGACTATCTACGCAGTCGCAACATACAGTTTGCTTATGCCCCCGGTTGTAATGCTGATGCGGTGGTGCAGTACGTCATCGCAGTGCTGTGCAGTCGCGTTCCGCAATGGCGGCACAAGACTGTCGGTATTGTCGGCTGTGGCAACGTAGGCAGCCGCTTATTACGGTGTTTGCAGGGTTTGAAGGTCAGATGCCGGGTCTACGATCCTTTTCTTGATGATTCTCGGTGCGATGCACTGACAGACTTCGCCGAAGTAATGGCCGCTGATGTCATTTGTCTGCATACGCCGTTAACTCTGACTGGAGCTTTCCCCACCCATCATATGATTGACAGTCGAGTGCTCGCCAGCATGCGACCCAACTCATGGCTACTTAACGCCGGTCGTGGCGCGGTGATCGACAATCAAGCACTATTCAACACCCTCAACACAGGTAGCTCGTTACAGGTCGTGCTGGATGTGTGGGAGCATGAGCCAGCCATCGATGTGGCCTTGTTGAATAATGTGCGGCTGGGCACACCGCACATTGCTGGATACAGCGTTGAGGGCAAAGCCCGTGGCACGCAGATGATATTGCAGGCCCTGTGCGCATGGCGTTCTGAGCCTGCGCCAGTGTTTAGAGGCTTTGGTCAGAAACAGGTGATTCAACTCGATGAAGGGGATTCTCTGGAAAGTACGGTATTAAAGGCCTACGACCCGGCACCGGATCATCAGGCTATGATCAGCGCATTAAGCGGAGGAAAAGTTGATGTGGGGGCCTGCTTTGATGTTCTGCGCCGCCATTATTCCCAGCCAGGAAACACTCAGCGGCAAGAGTTTTCACATTTTGAGGTTAACTGTCCGGAGTCAAGTGACAATGCCCCAGGCGAGAACTTGATCCGAGACCTTGAGACGCTGGGCTTCGGTGTAGTTCGTCGTGGTCTGCCGCCCGACTAGTTATAGAGACACGATGTGGACCGTCAGTTTTCTGACGTGTTAGCTTCGCTCGTTTCGGGATCCAGTTGCTCGCAGGCAGTCTGAATCATATCTTCCGTAATAGGCGTTTCACTGCCATCTTCGTTGATGATTGCCGCCCCCTTAAAATCTGGTTCGGCGTTGCTGGTATCCTGGCGCGTGCTATTGCGGCCACCGATTTCCTTGTTCACTGCCATTTCCACCCTGGAGAGTACTGAAAATGGCAACATATCATGAAATGTATGACAAATGAACGGGTCGATTCTGGTAAATAAGTTGATAAACAGGAAGGTAACTAAAAAGTTGAGAACCACATCTAACTTTCGTCTGGGGTTGTTGATTAATCCGGTGGCTGGTGTTGGTGGGCCAGTAGGGCTCAAGGGTTCAGATGGCGTTGAGCAGCGGGCGCTGGCGCTGGGCGGAGAGTTACGCGCGGAAGCTCGAGCCATACAGGTCCTCAAAGGATTGCTGCCACGCAAAGACCGTATCGAACTGGTGTGTGCGCCTGAGGCGCTGGGCGCACGGGCAGCGCGCGCCGCAGGTTTCTCGTGTGAGGTCATTGGCCTACTGTCCTCTACCATAACGTCAGCGGAGGACACGGAACGCCTGGCCCGAGAGATTGCGACGCACGGTGTCGATTTACTGCTCTTTGTTGGTGGTGATGGCACTGCACGGAATATTGTTAATGCTCTGGGCGTCACGCAGCCGGTGCTTGGCGTGCCTGCTGGGGTGAAAATGCACTCCGGGGTCTATGCAGTCAATCCTTCATCAGCTGCTGAAATAGTCGACCGATTAATCACTGGCCAGTTAATTGACGTACGACGCCAGGAGGTTCGGGATATAGATGAAGATGCATTTCGTACTGGGCTGGTTAAAGCGCAATATTATGGCGAGTTACTGGTGCCGGAAGTCGGACAGTTTGTCCAGCAGGTCAAGCAGGGTGGCCGCGAAGTTGAAGTGCTCGCGCTGGACGATATCGCCGCCACAGTACTGGAAGAAATGGAAGACGATGTTCTGTATATCATCGGGCCGGGCACTACCACGCGAGCGGTGAAGGAGGCCCTGAGTCTGCCAGCGACATTGCTCGGCGTGGATCTGGTAGCCAACAGAACATTGCTGGCCAGCGATGTGAATGCCCGGCAAATCTC
>JBFJZC010000066.1:0-11506 GCA_041622295.1 Porticoccaceae bacterium | reverse complement strand
GCCATATCACTGATAAATGCCGTCGTTTCGGCGATTACGTCAGCATCCACGTAGGCCTGACGGGTTAGCTCCAGGTGATTGCGACCAGTTTGGTGGCGAATCTCCGGGCGCTCGGATAAGGGTAATTGGGCCATAGCTGCGGGCACTGCCCGGTTAATCGCCAGGGCCCCAAGGCTACCGCCGAGGATCAATAAACGAGGCTGACGTCCACTTTCACCAACGGCGCGCAACGCTGGCGCGGGCAGCTGACTAATAGCCGGGCGCACTGGATTACCACAATGCTCCGCGCGCGGTAGACTTTGCGGAAAGCCCTCAAGAACGCGGGTGGCAAACCGGGCGAGTATGCGATTGGTGGTGCCGGCAACGGCATTCTGCTCGTGAATCACCAGGGGCCTACGTAGCAACCAGGCGGCTACACCCCCGGGGCCAGAAGCAAAACCACCAAGACCGAGTACGGCATCGGGACGTAAGTCTCTGACTACCGCCAGCGACTGCCACACCGCACGCAATAACTGCCACGGCGCTTTAAGCTTACCAAGCAAGCCTTTCTTGCCCCGTAAGCCACCGATATCGATAAAGCGGATAGGGAAATGATGGGCCGGCACCAGTTGCGCCTCAACACCGCGACGCGTGCCCAGCCATGAAATTAACACGCCTCGGGCGCGCAGCTCTTCGGCAACCGCCAGCGCCGGAAACACATGTCCGCCCGTCCCACCGGCCATGATCAACACCCGCTTAACCTCCATGTCCACTGTGCCAGTTTGGTGTCGTCGAATGCGGCGTGCGATTCACTTCCATGCCAGCACGCAACACCAGGGCAGCTATCAAACTGCACACCAGCAGGCTACTACCACCATAGCTGACAAACGGGAGCGTCAGGCCCTTGGTGGGCAGCAGACCCGAAGTCACGCCCACATTTATGAAGGCCTGTCCCGCCATCATGATGCCGAAACCAAATACCGCGTAGGCGACAAACCATGCCTGACGGTCCGCAGCGCGCCGGGCAATGGCGAATATTCGCGCCACCATCAGCACCAGCAGACCAATGACGGCGATCACACCCACCAGGCCAAACTCCTCCGCAAAAATGGCAAACACAAAATCAGTGTGGGCCTCCGGCAGGTAAAATAATTTCTGCACACTGTTCCCGAGACCGACGCCAAACCATTCACCGCGGCCAAACGCAATCAACGACTGGGTGAGCTGATAGCCGCTATTGAACTGATCCGCCCAGGGATCGAGGAAGGTAATCAGGCGCTGGAAGCGGTAAGGGGAAGCCATGATGAGCGTTGCCACCCCAGCCGAAGCAAGCAGCATCAAAATGGCAAACTGCCAGAGCCGCACGCCCCCTAGAAACAGCATGCCCAGCACCGTGCCACCAATCACCATGGTCGAACCAAAATCTGGCTCGAGCAACAGCAGGGCCACGAACACTGCCAACACACCGAGCGGGTTAACAAAGCCCTGCCATCGTTCGCGCAGCTGCATCTGATGACGCTGCAAATAAGCTGCGACAAACAGGATCATCGCCAGTTTTGCCAGTTCGGACACCTGCAGGGTCAGCGGCCCAAAGCGCAACCATCGGCGGCTGCCGTTGACCTCGTGGCCAATACCCGGAATCAGCACGACGACCAGCAACACAGCGGTACCGATTAACAGGGAGCCCGCGTATCGATACCAGAAATGCAGGGGTAGTTGCAGAACCGCCAGCGCGCCACCCAGGCTTATCGCAAGATAGAGCAAATGGCGTTTAAAAAAATAGAATTCATCACCGTAGCCATACGCCGAGTAGCCAATGGATGCAGACATCACCATCAAGGCGCCAATGGACGTCAGCCCGCACACGGCTAGCAGCAGGGGTTTGTCCAATTCAGCCATGACATTTGGCTGCCATAGGCGGATCGGCAGTTTGGCAGCGGACATCAACATAGCGTCGCCACCGCAGCGGCAAAGGTATCGCCCCGCTCAGCAAAACCGGAAAACATATCGAAACTCGCGCAGGCAGGCGACAACAGAACTGTATCACCAGCAGCGGCATGTTCCGCTGCCAGGCTAACTGCGGCCGGCATAGAGTCCGCAAACAGAACTTTGGTCTCAGTTGTCAGACATTGGCTCAGCAGCGCCGCGTCTTCGCCGAGCAGAACGGCGACCTTAACCCGGCCCTTAACGGCCGACTTGAGCACTGAAAAATCCTGCCCCTTGCCCTGGCCGCCAGCGATCAGAATCACGTTCATATCACCGGTGTTGGCCAGACCATAAAGCGCAGCGATAGTGGCGCCGGTATTGGTCGCCTTGGAATCGTTGATCCAGGTCACACCATTGCTGTCAGCGACCGTCTGGCAGCGATGGGGTAGACCAGTGAAGTGACGCAGCGCCTGCAACATGGCGTCACGGGGCAGACCCATCGCGTGACCCAGGGCTAACGCCGCCAGCGCGTTGGCCACATTGTGACGCCCCCGAATACCCAGCTGGGCTACCGGTAGCAGCGCTTCAAACTCATAGGCCAGACAGCTCTCGCCCTGCTCTGTGAGCAGACCAAAGCCATTGAAGTCGGGCTTACCAAGACCAAAGCTGAAAGACTGTACGGAGGTGGGCAGCAATGGCTGAGACAGCATGTCGTCGCGATTGACAACCACCTTTTTAGCACCGGTAAAAATACGGTGCTTGGCCCGATGATAGTCCAGCAAAGTGGCGTAGCGATCCATATGATCAGCGCTAACATTCAGTACCGTCACCACCTCAGCATTAAGCTGCTCCACTAGCTCAAGCTGGAAGCTGGACAACTCAAGGACGTAAAGATCCCGATCATCCGCCAGCAAATCCAGCGCTGGGCAGCCCAGATTGCCGCCGACGCCAACGTTTTTCCCAGCGGCAAGGGCCATTTCACCAACCAGGGTTGTCACCGTACTTTTGCCATTAGAACCTGTTATAGCAACCACTGGTGCCCTGGCCGCCGCCATAAACAGCGCGATATCGCCGGTCACCGCCACACCCTGCGCAACAGCGGCCTGCAGGGCCGGATGATCGACCGACACGCCTGGGCTCACGATTAACCTGTCGGCAGCGCCCAACGTCACTGGATTAAAACCGCCCAGTTCGACCTCAGTGCCGGGCAAGGTGTGCTGTAACTCAACCAGCCCTGGCGGCTCAAGTCGACTATCGACCATCACGAAAGTGTCGCCGCAAGCCGTCAGATGTCGAGCCACAGACAACCCGGTGGCGCCAATGCCCACCACTATCGTCAATCTGTCGCTCGCTATCAGTTTTGTCACCGTCTGCTCTTGCATCGATCGTTCTGTTAGTTATCTCATTGTCATCGTGGTTGTGGTCATCGTAGTTTTCGTCATCACAGTTTTCGTCATCGCAGTTTTAAGGTCGCGAGGCCGAACATCACCAACATCACCGTAATAATCCAGAAGCGCACTATGACTCGCGGTTCAGGCCAGCCCTTCAGTTCAAAATGGTGATGGATCGGCGCCATACGGAAGATTCGCTTGCCTGTTAGCTTGAAGGACGCCACCTGCATGATCACCGACACCGTTTCCAGGACAAAAATGCCACCCATGATGAAGAGCACTATTTCATGTCGGACGATTACTGCAATGACACCCAGCGCGGCGCCCAATGCGAGCGCACCGACATCGCCCATAAAAATCTGCGCCGGATAGGTGTTAAACCATAAAAAGCCAAGACCCGCCCCGCCGAGGGCCGCGCAAAATACCACCAGCTCCCCGGCCCCGCGTATGTAGGGAATATGCAGGTAATTCGCGAACTCCACATTGCCCGCTAAATAGGCAATAACCCCGAGGGCCGCACCAACTAACACGGTGGGCATAATGGCGAGCCCATCGAGGCCATCCGTGAGATTGACCGCATTGCTCGCACCCACAATCACGAAATAGGTCAGCACAATGTAAAGACCGCCCATTTGCCATGCGACGCTTTTGAAAAACGGCACGATAAATTGAGTCTCAGCGTCCGACCCCGCTGTGACGAAAAGGAATGTGGCAGCGCCTATGCCCGCCACCGATTGCCACAGATACTTCCAGCGAGCAGGCAAACCCCGGGAGTTCTTTTCGACGACCTTGCGATAATCATCTACCCAACCGACGGCACCAAACGCCAGCGTTACCATGAGTACAGTCCACACGTAACGACTGGTCAGATCCGACCACAACAAGGTGCTGACAACGATCGACAGCAATATCAGCGCACCGCCCATGGTCGGCGTACCAGACTTACTGAAATGGCTTTGCGGACCGTCACTACGCACTGACTGACCGATCTGTAGTTCATTAAGCCGCCTGATCACCACCGGCCCCAGCATTAGCGATATAGACAAGGCGGTCAGCGCGCCCAGAATTGCGCGCAGGGTGAGATACCTGAAAACCCGGAAGGTGCTTACAAATTCTGATAGATAGTCAGCCAGCCAATACAGCATCAGCCTGTTCCTCCCGCAACGATCTGCTTGACCAGGTCTTCCATACCGGCGCTTCGTGACCCCTTGACGAGTACCGTTACCCCCTCATCCAGGCTCTGCATCAGGCCGTCAAAAAGTGCAGCTTTATCGGCAAAAAGACTGCCACCTGGTCCGAAGCCCGTGACGGTCTCGGCACTCAACTCCCCGATGGCTAACAGCGCATCGATGTGACGGGCGCGGGCGTATTCGCCAACTTCGCGATGCATTTGCCTGGCGTCTGCACCTAGCTCGGCCATATCACCGAGCACCAGGATGCGCCGACCTTCGAGGCCCGCCAGTACGTCGATCGCGGCCTTCACCGAACCCGGGTTAGCGTTATAGGTATCGTCTATTACCTGGCAGCCGTTGCGACCAGTTTTGTATTGCATACGCCCGGCCACGGCCACCACATTTTCGAGACCTGCAGCGATGGCTGTCAGATCCATACCGGCGGCCAGCGCGCAGGCCGCCGCCGCCAGGGCATTATTCACGTTGTGTCGCCCCGGGACATGTAGTCGCACCGGTATCCGATTCCCCCTGATGTGCAACACGAATGCGGCACAGCCCTGAATATCGAAACGAATATCTCCGGCATGAACGTCGGCGCTCTCCCGATCAAGACTAAACGTCACGGTATTCAGACAAGGTAAATTCCCCCGCCATTGTTCGACCCAGCGCTCATCAAGGTTTAACACCGCAACGCCATTAGCCGACAGGCCGCTATAAATCTCGCCTTTGGCTGCCGCCACCCCGGCGATAGAACCAAAGCCTTCGACATGCGCAGGCATGACATTGTTGATCACCGCCACGGTGGGTTTTGCGAGGTGCGTCAGGTAGTCGATTTCGCCAGCCGCACTGGCGCCCATTTCGATCACTGCAAAACGGTGCTCTGGACGCAGCGCCAACAGGGTTTTGGGAACACCGATATGGTTATTCAAATTGCCTCGGGTCGCCAGGACCGGCGCCACGCAGCCGACGATGGCGGCGATCATTTCCTTGACTGTTGTTTTGCCGCTGCTGCCGGTCACCGCGATCAACGGTCCCGCAAACTGCTGGCGGGCCAAACGCGCCAGCTGGCCCAGAGCGAGCACCGTATCCGGCACCACCCACTGGGGCACATCGAGCTGTTTATCTGGATATTGCACGACGAAGCCGCTCGCTCTCCTGGCGGCCTGTTTGAGAAACAGATGGCCATCGAAGGCTTCACCGCGCAGAGCGACAAACAGGTCGCCAGCAT
This sequence comes from Porticoccaceae bacterium, assembly GCA_041622295.1. GTDB lineage: Bacteria > Pseudomonadota > Gammaproteobacteria > Pseudomonadales > Porticoccaceae > HB2-32-21. The sequence goes on along the minus strand of JBFJZC010000066.1, from coordinate 5,810 downwards.
CCAGCGTTCGGGAATCCGTGGAGACGCTCTGGAACCGGCAATCGGGAAACAATAGTGTGCCACCGTAGGCCACTGCTGCCTCGGATAAGGTAATCTCATGCACCGTCATGACCCTCACCCCTGTCCCGCAATGCGAGACGCGCCTGAGCTGAGTCGCTAAATGGTAATCGCTTACCTCCGATGAGTTGATAATCTTCGTGGCCCTTACCGGCAATCAGCACGGTATCGTTACTGGCGGCATTGACGATTGCGAACCGAATCGCCTCTGCCCGATCTTCAATTCTATGTAATGAGTTGTTCGCAGCCACTGTGCGGTCATGCACGCCAGCAACCCCGGCCAAAACGTCATCAATAATCGTTGCCGCCACTTCACCACGCGGATTATCAGTGGTCACGACAACCTTATCGGCGATCCGCATCGCCACCGCAGCCATTTCCGGGCGCTTGCCTTTATCTCTATCGCCACCACAACCAAACACGCACCACAATTTGCCAGCCAGCTCATTACCTGCAAAACCACTGAGCGCTTCGAGGGCTTTAGCCAGTGCATCCGGGGTATGCGCGTAGTCAACGACAACCAGCGGGCCGACTTTGCTAATCACCTCCATGCGCCCGGCGACTGCTGACAACAGGCCCGCAGCGGCAACCACCTCAGCCAGCGCAAAACCACTGGCGCAACCTGCGCCAATAACCGCCAGCAGATTGCTCAGATTGAACTCCCCGATCAGTCCGCTGCTGAGACGCGCACTACCCCATGGGGTGACAATTGTCGCGACCACGCCAGCGGCAGACCATTCAACATCGGTAACATGCAGTGACGCGGCGCGATCAACAAGGGAATACGAGTAACACTCAACGGGCGCGGCAAGGCCATCGGCAAGCGTTCTGCCAGCCGGATCATCCAGGTTAATGACCGCGTATTGCAGGCCGGGAAACTGGAATAATTTTTGTTTGGCAGCCAGGTATTCCGCCATCGTCTGATGGTAATCGAGGTGATCGCGGCTCAGATTGGTAAACACCGCGCCATCCATATGAACACCACTGACCCGGCCCTGGTCAAGACTGTGAGATGAGACCTCCATGGCAACGCGCTGGACGCCACGGCTGCACATCTCAGCCAGTATCTCCTGACTCGACACTGCGTCAGGTGTTGTTAAACCTGTCGCCGTTAAACTGGCGGGGCTCAGCCCGGCACCGGAACCAGACGCTGACCGGCCGCTGGCATCCTGCCTGGCAGCTTCCAGTACCCCATAACCCAGCGTGCCGATAACGCCCGTGACCTCACCTAGATATGAGAACAGTTGCGCCAACAACTGCGAGCAGGTAGTTTTACCGTTGGTACCGGTGATCCCAACTACTTTCATATGATGACTGGGCTCACCGTGGAAACGCCCGGCCAGGGCACTGACCTTGCCAGCCAGGCCATTGATACACCAGGTCGGCACAGAAGATTCCGGCGTCGCAAATTCCTGCCACCCATCCTGTTCCGCAATCACCGCCACTGCCCCTGCGGCGACAGCCCGACCGATGTAGGCACGGCCGTCACGCCTGACAATCTGGTCGCCGCTGGCAGCGCTGCCGCCACCAACGCCCGGCACCGCTATGAACAGATCGCCAGGCTTTATTTTTCGACTATCCATTTGCAGACCACTCACCCGCAGCGGCGCCATGAAATCCGGCAGCGTTTCTGCGCCCAGCAACTGAGCCAGCGACATACCGGAATCACTCATCTGCGCCATCACGTGGCACCACCTCGCACAACCGCCGGCTTTTTGACCAACGCGTTATTGCGATTACTCGCGTCCGGGCGACGCTTCGGGACTTCGACCACATGGTGACTTTCGTCAACCTCCAGCATGGGCGGTATGTTGAGTAGCCGCAGGGCATCGGTGGTGACCGTTGCAAACACCGGTGCCGCGACTAGCCCGCCGAAATACTGCTCGCTGCGCGGATCGTTGATCACCACCACAGTGACAAGACGCGGAGCGTCAGCAGGCACCATGCCAGCAAACAACGAAATGTATCGATCCTTCTGGTAACCGCCAGCGCCAACTTTGTGACTGGTGCCGGTTTTACCGGAAACCTGGTAACCCGGAATAGCCGCTCGGGTACCAGTACCGCCTTTTTTTGTCACGGCCATGAGCATCTCGCGCACATCCGCAGCGATCAACTCGTCTATCACCCGCTCCCCAACAGCGTGCCCGTTGTCGCTCTGGTCCTCTAATTTGAGCAGGGACACCGGCTTCCTTATGCCACCGCTAGCCAAAACGCTGTAGGCCATCGCCACCTGCAAAGGTGTCACGGTCATACCGTAACCAAACGCCATCGTGGCTCGCTCAACCGCACGCCATCGTGTTTTGCTCGGCAACATGCCGGGGCTTTCTCCCGGGAAACCCGTCCCCGGACTCTGGCCAAGACCAACGCGTTCAAACACACCACGAATATCCTCCGGCTCCAGCTCCATCGCCACTTTGGTGGTGCCTACCTGGCTGGATTTGGTCAGAATGCCCGCAATATCAAGTGGGCCATAGTTGACCGGATCGACAAACGTTTTTGAGCCAATGCGCACCGATCCCGGGCTGGTGTTAATGATGGTATGCGGCGTGAATTTACCGCTCTCAAGGGCCGCAACCATGGTCAAGGGCTTCATCACGGAACCTGGCTCGATAAGGTCTGTGATCGCCCGATTGCGCATCGCGGCCGTATCCAGACGCCCGCGATCGTTGGGGTTATAGGAAGGCTGATTGACCATTGCCAGCACTTCACCCGTTGACACATCGAGTATTACTACCGAGCCTGACGCGGCGCTAAAACGACTGATCGCTGATTTCAGCTCCCGATAAGCCAGATACTGGAGACGTAAGTCAATACTCAGCGCCAGATTCTTACCCGGTACTTCACTGCGTAATAACTGTAATTCCTTGATCACTCGCCCTCTGCGATCCTTGAGCACCTGCCTGGCGCCAGGGCGACCCGACAGAGACTGGTCAAATGCCAGCTCCATACCCTCCTGGCCAGCGTCGTCAATATTGGTAAAGCCAAGCAACTGCGCGGTGACCTCGGCAGCGGGGTAGTAACGCTTGTACTCAACCTGCTTGTAAATACCATCGATGCCGAGATCAAGCACCGCTTCGGCTTCATCCGGCGTCAATTGACGGGACAGGTAGACAAATTCCTTGTCCGCGTATGCGGCAATGCGCCTCGATAGCAGCTGCGGCTGGACATCCAGCTGGCGGGCTAACGGCGCCAGATTATCGTCATTCAACTTCAGTACTTGCGGATTAGCCCATAGCGACACCACCGGGGTACTTATTGCCAGAGGTTCTCCCCGCCGGTCGGTAATCACCCCGCGATAAGCAGGAATTGCCTCGGTACGGACAGTACGCGCATCACCCTGATTCTGTAAAAATCGGAAGCCGCGATCCACATCAGGCATCACCTGCAATTTCGCCACCTGCCAAACAGCCATAAACGGCAAAGTAACAAGGCCAGCGACAAGAAGTCCGTAACGCCAACGAGACACCCCCAGTAAGCGGGCACCAGGCTTATCCCCTGAGCGCAGAGATCCACCGTTAAACCTGTTGCGCAATGCCGACTTCATGGCCTGACCATTACTGTATGCTCCAGCGTCGACACCTGCATGCCAAGGTTTTCCCGGGCCAGGGTCTCGATGCGCTGTAGTGACGCCAGGGAGCTTTCTTCAAGTAAATACTGTCCCCACTCCACCTCAAGACGATTTTTTTCCTGCTCTAGAATTGCCACATCGCTATATAACAAACGGCATTGATGACTGCTGTAAACCACCGCCAAACCCGTCAGCAGCGTTATCGCCCACACCACAGGGATGACGCGCGAAACACGCAAGCCTGCCACTGTGCTAGCGCCATTAACTTGCGTCATACGAGCTTCTCGGCAACCCGCATCACAGCACTACGGGCCCGTGGATTGGCGCGTATTTCCACTTCACCGGCCTTCGTAGAGCGCCCCACGGAACGCAGGCGTCGTATAATTTCACTGTCTCGCAAAGGCAGCCCTTTCGGAAAAACGGGGCGTTCGTGACCGCGAATGAAGCGCTTGATGATTCGATCCTCCAGCGAGTGAAAACTAATCACCACCAGTCTTCCCCCGACCGCAAGGACATCGAGTACGCTATCAAGCAATAACTGGAGCTCCTCCAGCTCGCGATTAATAAAAATTCTGATCGCCTGAAATGATCGGGTGGCCGGATGTTTATGCTTTTCCCAGGTCGGGTTCGCCGCAGCGACAATGTCAGCCAATTGACCCGTTCGAGTAATCGGGGTCTCGCTGCGCGCCGCGACAATGGCCCGCGCCATGCGCCGTGCATGCTTTTCTTCACCATAATCTTTAAGCACACGAGCAATTTCGTCTGCGCTGGCCAGCGCCAGCCACTGCGCGGCGCTCTGTCCGTGACCGGGATCCATGCGCATATCCAGCGGCCCATCCCGCAAAAAGCTGAAACCCCGCTCCGCGTTATCAAGCTGCGGCGAGGACACGCCCAGATCAAGCAGCACACCCAGCACTTCGCCGACCCCGCAATGTTTTTGCACCAGCAACCTGAGCTCAGAAAACGAACCCTGCTCAATGGTAAAGCGCGTATCTTCTTGAAAACGCAGACGCGCCTGAGCACAGGCCTCTGGATCACGGTCAATAGCCAACAACCTGCCGCTATCAGATAATCTGGCAAGAATTTCCCCACTGTGACCGCCGCGACCAAACGTGCCGTCGACATAAAACCCGTCCGGGTCGGTCACCAGAGCCGCGACCGCCTCACGCTGTAATACAGTGGTATGGGCATCAGTGCTTGCAGATGTCACCGTTCACCCCTCAAAGGGATAGAGATTGTATTTCGGGTGGAATTACCAGCTCACCCGCAGCTTCTTTCAACCAGGTCTCGCGCCGACTATTCCAGATATCCTGGCTCCACAGCTCCAGGCGATGGTTTTGACCCACCAGCATTACCTTTTTGTCCAGTTGCGCGTAAGCTCGCAGCTCAGTTGGTATGAGGATACGGCCACTGCCGTCCAGCTCCAGGTCACGGGCGTGACCGATCAATAAATGTTGTAGGCGACGAGTATCAGGATTAAACGTTGACAACGCACCGATCTGAGCCTCAATACCTTCCCACACAGGCAGCGGGTACATGAACAGACATTGCTCCTGGGTATCAATGGTCGCCACCAGGCAATTGTTGCAGGTCGCGGCCAACACGTCGCGATACCGCGCCGGCATTGCCATCCGGCCTTTGGTATCCATGTTGATTTCGTTGCTGCCTCGAAACACCGAAGACCCCATTTATTGTTTTGCGAGATGGAATTTTCTGCGGGATCATCCACTTTCACCCACTTCTTCCCACTAATCGACACTATATTCCCAAAGTAGTCAAAGTCAAGGTAACAATCGGGCAAAAAACACTGGAAAGTGCGGGCATTTGCATGGAAATACCGCGGTATTGAGCAAAAGTGGTGAAAGCTGGAAAAATGGCCGAAGGATGGAATTCAGGATTTTTAATCCAAAACAGGGGAATAACTTACAAACCTAAAGTAATTACTTAAGAAAAAGATCGATTTGATCTATTGATGGACTTGCTTAAGAAATTCGGGCGATTAATCGCCTCACGCCGAGCTCAGAATCAATTTATCTGCCCATCCCCAGACTCAGACGCGAGCAGCAGCAGTAAAGCGGGAGTCGGCCTGTAAGCCGGGTTCTGTCGTGAACAGTCATTCATCTGGGATGCGCGTCGCCGCGCACCTCAAGCAACCTACCCGAATCCGGCACGGGCCGCACCATTG
>JBFJZC010000065.1:0-11668 GCA_041622295.1 Porticoccaceae bacterium | reverse complement strand
GCGCCACTTCGGTGCCGGCTCACGCCGCCGTCGAATATGGGCCACAGCAGACTCACGTTGGTTGACCAGACATTTTCATGCACCTGGAATTCGTTTTCGAGAAATAGATACGAGGTATTCAGGTTTATCTGTGGTCGGGTGATCGCCGTGGCCGTTTTTGCATCGTAATCAAGTGCCACTATGCGGTGCTCCAGAACTTCTAAATCGGCGCGATTAATCAGGGCAAGAGTGGTCAGCTGGTCAACCGATTCAATGAGTTGCGGAACGGCGATTGAGTCGAGTTCAAATGGGGTGTCGAGTGGTCGGTTGAGTAGTTGGTTGTAGGCGCTTCGCGCAATATCCGATTGATATTTTGCCTGTAAGGCTTGTTGACGGGCATTGGCGAGAGTCACATCTGCCATTAATACATCATTGCGAGCCACCATACCCTGGCGGTAGAGGTTTGAGGCATCAGTCTGGTGAGCGGTGACACTTTGCAGGTGGCTGTCGGTTAGTCGCATCGCGTCTTCCGCGCGTAGTACACCGATATAAGCCTGTGCTACGGCGATTTTGACGGCGCTGGCCGTGTTAGTTTTAGCGGCAATGGCCGCAGCTTGTGTCGCTTCCGCCGACTTGATCCCCGCGGTGATACGACCGCCGGAATACAGCGGTACGCTCGACAGCGCGCTGTAAAAAAGGCTTTCTGTCTGCCAGTAGGCAAACTCAAACGGAGCGCCGCCAAATTGGCCCTGAACGGTCGGCGGATTATCGAGCTTGACGTAATCCGCGGCGACGGTGAAAGTCGGCAGCCTTGCGGCTTTTGCGCTACTGATTTGCTGTTGGGCAGCGAGCTGTTGTTCCTCCGCGGCGAGCATTTTGAAACTGCCAGAGAGGGCTAACTGCCAGGCTTCCTCGAGCGTCTCGGCAGGGGCTGTCATTGCCATAGTCAGGGCGATTAATGACACAGCGATTCGGCAGGCGACCGGCGTCATAGTGAGCTTACCTCCGCGTTACTTTTCTGTTCGTTTATAAGAAATTGATAAAAAAGCAGGGGTACCACCAGCACTGTGAGAAAAGTCGATACCACGGTGCCGGAAATGAGCGAAATGGCCAGACCACCAAATATGGGGTCGTTGATCATGACTGCGCTACCGAGCACTGTCGATAGCGCGGTCAGCAATATGGGGCGCAGGCGCAACAGTGTGCCTGTTAAAACGGCTTCGCGCACAGGCATGCCCTCGGCTCGGGAATCCAGCACAAAATCAATGATGAGTAGCGAGTTTCGTACCACGATGCCGGACAGAGCAATAATACCGATCATGGACGTGGAGCTAAAAGCCTGATCCAGTATCCAGTGAGCGGGAAATACGCCGATCAGGCCCAAAGGGATAGCGGACATGGCTATAAGAGGAATTTTGAATGATTGATAGTAAGCGACCAGTAGGATAAAGATAAACAGCACCGCTAAGCCGAATGAGTTGATCATGTCATTCACAGTATCCATCAGCAGGCGTAATTCGCCGCCCCATAACAGCTGATAACCCTCTCCAGCGTTAGGCATTGACCGCTTCAGGCCCAAATTGCCTGTTTCCAAACGGTAGTCCTCGCCAATTACCAGGCCGTCCAGCTTTTTATTGAGGCCGAGTACCGCGTAAACAGGGGAGATGCTGGTTAGCTCCCCAGCGACGTAGACCACGCGCTCATAATCTTTGTGGAAAATGGGGTTCGCTGCGGAAACAAGCTCCAGTTTGGTGAGTTCAGACAGGGGGATAGCATCGCCCTGGCGATTAGCAATGTACATCATCGACAGATCAGTGGGTTCGATATTAAAGCGTCGGGGTACTTCCATGGTAATGGGAACGGGATTTTTTTCTCCCGCGATATGCGCTCGACCGATGGTCTCGCCATTGAGAATTCGGCGTAGCAACGTGGCGATCTCGGTGGTACTGACGCCCGCCAGCGCAGCTTTTTCCCGGTTAGTGGTGATGCGGTATTCGCGAGTCTCATCGGGTACCGAGTCGTATACCTCTACCATGTCATAGGCATTTTTGAAGTACTCTTCCACCTTGTTTGCGGCATCGGCCATGACCTGTAGATCCTGACCATATATCTCGGCCAGAACTGTTGCCTGCATGGGCGGTCCCGGTGGATCTTCGACCAACTGGACGACGCTGCCGGGGTAGCGCTGCTGGACAGTCTGCATCTGTGGGCGCATATCACGCACGATATCGATAGAAGATTTTTTCCGCAGGCTTTTGTCAGTCAAATTGACCCGAATTTCCGCAATATGGCCACCGCGTTTATTGGCACCGCCACGTAGCAGGCCGTTGAAATCAATGACGCCAGATTGCCCTACCCATGCCTGGTAATCGCTTACATATTCATTGGTGCGCAGTACGGCGCTGAGCTCTCGCGTGATGCTGTCGGTCACCTCAATCGCAGTTGCATCGGGCATGGTTATGGTGATGTTAAAGGTATTTTTGTTGTCTTTAAGTAGCATGGCAACGGGGACGCCCAACAAGGATTGTGGCCCTTCGACGCCGGAGGGCCTGACAAATTGCCAGGCAGACTGAAGAATTGCCAGAAAAACAGCAATCACAATCACCACATATAGCCCATTACGCAACCAGCGTCGGTCCATCAATGGGTTGAGCATACGCTCGTAGAACCCCGCTAACGAAAAACCGTCGCCGTTACTAAAAGACGACTTAATACCCAGGCGTTTTGCCAGTTCCAGGCCTTCCTGAAGACGTTCCTGTAAACGCAACTGTTTCTGAATTTGCGGGCCATCTGACAGCGTGGCCGGATCCAGCAGTTTGTAGGCTGCCCAGGGGGTCACAATATAGGCAATTAATACCGAGGCCAGCATGGCGACCGGGACATTAAACGCGACAGGATAAAAATACTGGCCGACCATGCCGGTGAGGACAAACTGGGAAGCGAAGGCGAGCATAATTGCGAAGGTGGCGAGATTGGTTGGGTTGCCTATTTCGTTGGTTGCTGTGATGGCCGCCAGACGTTTATCACCGTCACCGCGACCGAGCAGGACAAAATGGCGGTGGATGTTTTCAACCACGACGATTGCACCGTCAACCAGCATGCCCAGGGCCATGATAATGGCATAAAGCGTGACGCGGTTGATGGTGGGCCCAAACAGGTAATCCGCACCGAGCGTGAGCGCCAGCACCAGCGGTACGGCGAAGCCAACGATGAGTGCCTCCTGCCAACCCAGAAACAGTATCGTCACAACAAATACGGCGATGACTGCAATAATCAGGCTCTCGATTAGCAAATTGACGGCATCGTCGGCCTTTTTGCCGTCATTGCGCGTGACTACTACGGCAACGTCCTTGGGTATGATTGTTTCCTTCATGGCGTCAATGCGGGCCAGCACTGCTTCGGCCATCACCACGGCATTACTGCCCGCTTTCTTGGCAACGGCCAGGGTCACTGCGGACATTTCGTGGTCGGGATACGCGCCGAAGCGAGCATCGCCCGGTCCGAATGCGAAGCGACTGAGAGTATCTCTATCGTGGGGTGGACCATCGATCACCGAGGCGATGTCGGCGAGGTAGATGGGTTGTTGTCTATGAACACCGATGACGAGATGCTTCAGTTCATCGACATGAGTCAATTGGCCATTAAAGAATATTTCAATGGATTCACCGCGATTGACCGTTGCTCCGGCGGGCGTGGATATATTGACTGCTTGCACAGCGTTGCGGATTTGCTCGAAGGACAGGCCAAAACCTTTGGCTTTGCTCGGGTCAATCTCAATGCGTATTTCTCGATTGCGGCCGCCCTGTACGTAGCTGGCGGATACCGTTTCAAGGCTGCGTAGGCCCAATAACACCCGTTCGGCAATACGCTTGAGCGCATAGTCGTCGTAATGGGCTGACGCCAGGGTCACGGTCACAACGGGGACGCGATCAACATCAATACTTTTCACCAACGGTGTCGAGGCGTCGTCGGGCAGGACATCGCGCTGACCATATACGAGGTCATAGAGTTTAACGAGCGACAGTTCCTTATCTTCGCCCACCTCGAACTGAACGGAAATGATACCCATTGATTCCGTTGCAGTAGCAAATACATGATCAACACCAGTGATTTGCTTGACCACATTTTCCATAGGTTGAATGATCAGTTGTTCAACTTCCAGTGGCGAGGCGCCGGGCAGGGTGATGATGATGTCAGCGCCGGGAACGACTATCTGAGGGTTTTCCTCTCTGGGGGTATAGGCTATAGCCAGCACACCCAGCAGGAAGCAGGCCAGTACAAAGAGACTGGTGATGCGAGAGGTAACAAAATATCTGGCTAACAGACCAGCAGGGTTGAGCCGCAAATTACTCACCTGCAGTGTCCGGTGTCTGGATCAAGCCACCTTCACGAAGTCCGGTTGGCGGTTCGCTGACAATTTTTTCTCCGGCGCTCAGTCCCGATGCTACCTCGACTTTGTCGGGCCAGTGGCGGCGGATGCGTAACCAACGGAAGCGTGCGACATTTTCCTCGTCGACCACGAAAACACCGGTTAAACCGCCGTTGTCCACCAGGGCAGAAACCGGCACCGTGACGTTGTTACTCTCACCAACGATGAAAGTAGCCGCGCCAAACATACCGCTATAGATGTGGGTGAGAGGGGGCAGGCTAACATTAACTTTGTAGCTGCGAGTGACCGGATCGCCCGCATAGATAATCTGCGATACTTTACCTTTAACCAGTTCAGCGACATTGTCGACCTTTATTGTAACAGCGTCGTCTGCGTGGATTTTTGCCAGTTGGCTTTCGGCGACAAATGTTTCGAATTTAAGCTCATCTCGGGATTCAATGGTCAACAGTGGGGCGCCAGGTGTGGCCAGGCTACCCGGTTGTTTATGCCGTATTGTGACGATGCCAGCGGTCGGGCTGAGGATTTGCACATATTGGCGTTGTGCGATCGTGGCCGACAGGGCGGCTTTTGCGGCATTCAGGTTTTCTACTGCGGTATCTCGCTGCAAGCGGGCTTTGCGCACCTGTACTTCTGAAATACTCTGTTGCGTGAGTAACGTTTCAAAGCGAGCCAGGTCAGCCTTAATATCGTTAAACACTGCCCGTGCAGCATCGACAGCAGCCTGGGCCTGACTGATAGCGTTCTCTACATCCCTGCTATCGAGAACAACGATAAGCTCTCCTTCCTTGACCGCATCGCCTTCCTGTAGCGGTAGTTGATGTATATAGCCGCTGATACGGGAAGAGATATCTATTCGTGTTTCCGCCACAATCGATCCGACAACTGTGTACTCTTCGTCGAGGGTATCTTCGAACACTGTCATTACCGGCGCTTGCCACGTTTTGCGGTGGTCAGCAAGTTTTTCAGGGGTGTCGTCGCAGCCTGAGAGAATGAAGGCCAGGAGGGCAATTAGCGAGGCCAGTCGAACCGGCAATGAGGAGGTCTTCATGCAGTAGTAAACCGAATAGGGGTCAATGAGTGAGCAGGCCATTTTCAAGCAGTGAGGTGACGTGCCGTGCGATAGTGTCGGCCTTGTCATGCGCTGCCCGGCTGCCCGGTAACAGGCTGCGGACAGAGCTGGTTTCAAAGTGATAAAGCACCAGGCCGATAATAGAAATTGCCAGTAGATGAGGGTCATATTTTGATTTAAACGATTCGCCCAAATTTTGGATGGCTGAAAACAATTCCAGAAAAGTCGTTTTGGTGAGTTTTTGCATACGCTGGGGGTCACTGTCGAGCATAACCCGCTGCAGAAGTTTCTGAAAATCCTGATCTTTATTTAGTACCCGGACAAACCAGCCGACGAATACTTCGAGTCGTTTCATCGGTTCGTCTTCTGCAGCCATAACGGTCTTTATATCAGCGGTTTTTTGTTCGAAGGCATGACTAACGGCGTCGACATATAGCTCATCTTTATCTTTGAAATGATGATATAGCGCTGCTGGTGTCACACCGACCTTGCTCGCGAGATTGTGCATCGACAAGCCCTCGTACCCCAGTCGTGCAAACAGGGGGATAGCCAGGTTAAGTATATCGAGACGATTTTTTTTGCGTAACCGTGACACGGTTCCTGCCTAAACGAACGTTCAGTTAATTATAGGTCTGTTGTTTTCCTGAAACAAGACGCGGACCAGGATATCGGACAGGAGGTGTTATAGCTATGGTGTCAGAACCAGCGTCTTACTCTGCGCTGATAATTAGCGTACTCGTCGCCAAAGCGATTCTGCAAATGTTGCTCTTCGGCGCTAATGGCGTAACGGCTGAGCAGCGTCATAACTATGGGGCAGGCGATCAGAATCCACGCATTGCCGATGCCCAGTGCGCTGGCCAACACCAGTAGCAGAAAGCTGAGGTAAATTGGATTTCTACTGAAACTGTAGCTTCCGCTGGTGACCAGGCAGCGACTGGCTAAATGTGCGATGGCGGTTGTCTTAAACTTACGCAAGGTGATCAGTGACCATACAATTAGCAGAATGCCTGCGGTAAACAGGACCCAGGCTGCGACTTGAAAAACTGGCAGAGTAGGCAGCGGTAATGGCATATAACGTTGCAATAAATAACCTGCGCCAATGCCCAGCGCTGGATAGAGTGCCGGAGGCAGGCGGACATTGGGATGATCCTCGGGGGTTTGATCGTTCATATGTAGAGTCTGCTTAGAAATGCCGTCACGGCGGTTTCAACCTTTAATATTCTGTTGCCGAGTGTTACCGGGGTGAAATGGTGATCCGTTAGTTTTTGTACCTCGTAGGCAATAAGTCCGCCCTCTGGCCCAATCACCAGCGTTGCCGGTTTATTCAAGGCGAGCGGTGCGCTTACCGGGCTGCCAGGATGTGCCAGCAGGCGAGTTGTATTGCCAGCTACAATATCTAGCTCGTCCTCAATGAAGGGTTTAAATCGTTTGCGCAGATGTACCTGGGGCAGGGCAGTGGTGCCCGCTTGCTCCAGGCCGAGTAGCAATTGCTGGTGAATAAAAGCTGATTCTAGCGAGGGGCTTTGCCAGTAGCTTTTTTCGACGCGGTAGCTATTGATGAGATAGAGCTCACGAACGCCAAGTCCGGCACAGGTTTGCAGAATGCGCTTGAGCATTTTTGGTCGCGGTAGCGCCAATAACAGGGTCACCGGCAGTAGGGGCTCTGACCGGTCTTGCAAACTAAGGCCTATGACCAGGCAGTCGTCGCTTATTTCTACTATGGTGCCGACACCAGATTTGCCATTGATAAGCCCCGCTTTGATACGGTCTCCAACTTTAAGTTTAAGTATGTCGACAATATGGTCGAAGCGGCGACCGGAGATTTCCGCGGTGTTATCGCGCGATAGTTCACTGGGTTCGAGTAGAAGCAGATTCATAGAATTAATTGGCGCCCCGGAGAGGATTTGAACCTCTGACCTGCCCCTTAGGAGGGGGCTGCGCTATCCAGCTGTGCCACCGGGGCGAAAAGGAGCGTGTGGGTATTATACGGGCGTCCATCCCCAGGGTCACCCGGCCGTTATGCATTACGATCAAATAGTCGAACTAATTGTGGCCGAGCAGGAGGTCTTTGGCGGCGTTTACTTTAGCGGCGAGATAATCGTTGCCGCCCCGATCAGGGTGCAGTTTCTGGATGAGTCTTTTATGAGCCTTAATGATGTCCTCTTGGTTTGCTTCAGCTTGCAAGCCGAGGACGTCCAGAGCCTCCTGTCTGGTTAAACCACTGTTTGTCTGGCCAGGAGAGGATTGCTGCTCCTGTTGGGAATATTGTTGGCCCCGACCGCCGAAGCGTCGTGCCAGATACGCGTTGAGTATCAGCGCGCTTTCCCGATGTTGCTGAGCGAGGTCTGCGGCGAGTTTATCCAGTTGCTGACGGTCGAGGGTGGATAGTGTTAGTCCCTCGAATTCTCCCTGTAGTATTTTGCCATCGATGCTGCCATTGCGCAGGTCAACTCTGACTTCCAGATAAGGAGTCTTGATTCGCGGTCCAAGCGGCGTATTGCCACTGCGTGGCCAAAATTTGAGGAAGGGCAGCGTACGCATAGCAATGGTCAGAAAATTTTTCGCGAGGGGTAGCAGGCCGGCGGCAGCGGCCGTCAACCAGTGAGCGCGACCAGTAATAACCAGGCCCAGGGTCAGCACAAACAGTGCAACAAATATTATTTTCCAGTGCGCAGACTTACGCTCCTGAGGTGCTTTTTTCTGCAGGTTTTTGACCTGTTGCCAGAGGTACCAAAGGATAAAAGCGATGGCCAGTAAGAGTAAAATACGCGGCATAATGCTCAGTCGTCACGGGTGGGCGTCGTCACTATAACCCACTATTTCAGGGTCGTTAACCCGGTGTTGCCGGTCGCAGATGCGACGCTAGTTGCCGGGCAGGTAGCGCATCAGCAGGGAATAGTCGTTTACCTGCGCGTGCTGCGTATCTACCGGGATAGGGCAGCGTACGATATGGCCGGAACCTGGGGCCGCCGTCATCGCTTCCCCCCGCTTATTCTCTAAGGCTTGCAGGGTAAAGGTAAAATTGCCACCGGGATTAACCATTTCCAGCGTGTCGCCGCGTTCAAAACGGTTTTTGACGTCAACAGTCATCCAGCCTTGCTGATGATCAATGTCGATGATTTCGCCGACGAACTGCTGCTGACTGTTGGCCGATGCGCCCTGAGTGTAGTTTTGATAATGTTCGGGTACATGACGTCGGTAAAAGCCCTCGGTATAACCTCGATTAGCCAGGTGATCGAGTTCGACCATTAAATTCATATCGAAAGCCTTGCCATCAACTGCTTCATCGATAGCACGCCGGTAAGTCTGAGCGGTGCGCGCCACATAGTAGTAGGACTTGGTGCGGCCCTCAATTTTTAGCGAACGGATACCCATGTCGATTAATTTTGGTACATGCTGTACGGCACGTAAATCTTTTGAATTCATGATGTAGGTGCCGTGCTCATCCTCATAAGCTGGCATCAGCTCCCCCGGGCGATTCTCCTCCTGGAGCAGCATCATCGGCGTGTCGTTTTCCTGTTCGTGCCTGTGGTAATGCCTGGGTTCGGTATTGTCCTGCTGCTGCTCTGGTGTCCACGAGCCGACTGGCAGAATGGGTACGATATCGCCGGTTTCTGTTGTTTTGGCTTCGTGAGCCTGGTATTTCCAGCGGCAAGAATTCGTACAGGCTCCCTGATTAGGGTCTCGATGATTCATATAGCCGGACAATAGGCAACGGCCGGAATAGGCGATACAGAGCGCCCCGTGGACGAATACCTCCAGCTCCATCTCCGGACATTCCTGCTGAATTTCGGCGATTTCATCGAGTGAGAGTTCACGGGACAAAATGACTCTTGAGATGCCCTGGCGATGCCAGAATTTTACGGAGGCGTAGTTGATGGCGTTGGCCTGCACGGAAAGGTGAATCGGTATATCCGGCCACTCATCCCGTACCATCATGATGAGGCCTGGGTCAGACATAATCAGCGCATCGGGAGCCATGGCTATAACCGGCTTCATATCCCGCAGATAAGTTTTTAATTTGTCGTTGTGCGGCGAGATATTGCTGGCGACATAAAACTGCTTGTGCTGCGCATGGGCTTCAGCAACGGCCTCGGCCATAATGTCGAGGTGGTTAAACTCGTTATTGCGCACCCGCAGGCTGTATCTGGGTTGCCCCGCATAGACAGCGTCAGCGCCATAGGCAAAGGCATAACGCATACCTTTGTAACTGCCGGCAGGGGATAGTAATTCTGGCTTCATTCTTGGATAGCTCGTCAAATGCTGTCTTAAGGGCGGTCGATTTTACAGTATTTGCCACCAGTAATCAGAAATATGACCAGATGCAAGGAGCGGTAATTCTGCGGTAAAACCGAGCCTTTTGTTTAGCTTTCAGTCTTATAATGTGGTGGCGGCGGGGCCGATACCGGGTTGGTCCTGGTGAGACAGTTTACTCCATGGGTGGGTTCTTATGACTAGCACAACGGCACAGACAATCATTGGTACGCCATTTTCGCCAACTCGCACGAAGGCTTTGTTGTGCGGTTCTGGCGAGTTGGGTAAGGAGGTGGCGATTGAGTTGCAGCGCTATGGCATCGAAGTGATCGCGCTTGATCGTTATCAGCATGCGCCTGCAATGCAGGTGGCAGATCGCAGTTACACGCTGTCCATGCTCGACGGTGAAGCATTGCGCAAAATCATTGAAACTGAGCAGCCGGATTACATCATCCCTGAGATAGAAGCGATTGCAACCGATACCCTGGTTGAACTGGAGGATCTGGGCTTCAATGTTGTACCGACGGCCAGGGCTGCTCAGTTGACCATGAACAGGGAGGGCATCCGGAGACTAGCTGCCGAGCAGCTCGAGCTTAAAACTTCACCCTACCGCTTTGCCGGTAGTCGGGAGGAGTTTGATCAGGCTATTGCCGATATCGGCATGCCGTGTCTGGTCAAACCAGTGATGAGTTCGTCGGGTAAGGGGCAGAGTCTGATTCGCGATAAAAACGACCATGATGCGGCCTGGAAATATGCCCAGGAAGGGGGTCGGGCTGGGGCTGGACGGGTGATTGTCGAAGGCTTTGTCGATTTTGACTACGAGATTACGCTGTTGACCGTGCGGCATCGGGACGGTACCAGCTTTTGTGCGCCGATAGGCCACCGCCAGGAAGACGGTGACTACCGTGAATCGTGGCAACCTCAGGTGATGAGCGGCATTGCCCTGCACGCGGCGCAGGACATGGCCGCTACGGTTACCGCTGCACTAGGTGGCTGGGGTATTTTCGGCGTGGAGCTGTTTGTTAAAGGTGACCAGGTGATTTTTAGTGAAGTTTCCCCGCGCCCCCACGACACGGGGATGGTGACTATGATTTCCCAGGATTTGTCTCAATTTGCTTTGCACGTAAGGGCAATTCTGGGCTTGCCAATTCCAAATATTTGCCAGCACGGGCCGTCCGCCTCGGCTGTTATTCTGGTTGAGGGAAGCTCGACCCAACCCGCATATGTCAACGTTGACCGGGCACTTGCAGAACCTGACACGCAACTTCGCCTGTTTGGCAAACCGGAAGTAGGCGGTAAACGAAGAATGGGTGTGTGTCTGGCGCGGGGCGACACTGTAGATGCGGCAAAAGCCAGGGCTGTGGCGGCCGCCAGTTGCATAGAAGTGCGCCTCTGAGTATATGATGCGTTGCTTGATACAGTTTTACTCAGGATTATCAGTTGTGTCTGGTTGGCAAATCTATTGCTAATGCAAATAATAATCATTATCATTTACGGCTATGTGGCTTTTGTTTAACCGAGGTGAGTTTATGGCAAGCGCTAAAAACAGGTTGTTGACTTTGGCGGTGGTGACGCTGGCATCCACTTTCGCATTTTCTCTGGCCCAGGCAGGGACCCCCGAATTTCGTATTATCATCAAGGATCATGTTTTCGTGCCAGCCGAGGTGACGGTGCCGGCAAATACCAAGGTTAAACTCATTATCGACAATCAGGATCCTACCCCTGAGGAATTTGAGAGCCACGAAATGCACCGTGAGAAAATTATTGCCGGAAATAAAACGGCGACCATCCTCATAGGCCCGCTGAAGCCAGGAAAATATCCTTTTTTTGGTGAGTTTAATGAGGACACCGCCAAGGGCGTTGTCATTGCCCAGTAGGCGAGCGTTGTCGGCTGGACTGAGATCTTCTTCAACTTTCGCCAATGAGCATTTATGTTTAGTTCTCTGATCATTGTTTTTCGTGAAGTTCTTGAGGCG
>JBFJZC010000064.1:0-11744 GCA_041622295.1 Porticoccaceae bacterium | reverse complement strand
TTCACCATATTGTTCAACGATGGTTGCCAGTCGTTGCGAGACATACTGCCCCTTACGCTTAATCGCTTTTGAAAAAGCATCATCCGACCAATAGTGATCGATGGCGGCTTTTGCCGTGACAAAGGCAAAGTTATTGCCCCGAAAGGTGCCGTTATGCTCGCCAGGCTTCCACTGATCCAATGCGGGTTTCATCAATACCACGGCAAAAGGTAAGCCGTAGCCGCCCAGGGATTTGGATAGCGTGATGATATCCGGCTCTATACCGGCCGCTTCGAAGCTAAAATAATCACCGGTGCGCCCGCAGCCCGCCTGAATATCATCAACAATCAGCAATACCCCGTGTTTCCTGCACACAGACTGCAAATTACGCAACCACTCAAAGCTGGCTACGTTGATACCCCCTTCGCCCTGCACGGTTTCAACCATCACAGCAGCCGGTGAGCTAATGCCGCTACTGGAATCTGACAAGACCTTATCCAGATACGCCGTGGTGTCGATACCATCCCCCAGGTAACCGTCGTAAGGCATGCGATGAACGCCGCTGAGTGAGACACCCGCCGCGTCTCGGTGATGGGAATTTCCGGTGGCCGCCAGCGCACCCAGGCTGACCCCATGAAAGCCATTGGTGAAGCTAACAATATTCTGCTGCCCGGTGACGTTGCGGGCTACTTTCATTGCCGCTTCAACCGCATTGGTACCGGTTGGCCCGGTAAACTGCACCATGTAGTCCATGCCACGCGGCTTGAGAATTTTTTCGTTAAAGGCCTCAAGAAATTCGCCCTTGGCTTTGGTGTGCAAATCCAGGCCGTGGGTAATACCGTCGTTATTGATGTACTCGAGCAGCTTTTCCTTGAAGACCGGATTATTGTGGCCGTAGTTCAGCGTGCCTGCGCCGGCAAGAAAGTCGAGATATTGGTTGCCTTCGGCATCGTAAAGGAATTCACCCTGGGCCTTGTTAAACACCCGAGGGAATGCCCGTGCGTAGCTCTGTACTTCCGATTCAATTTCGTCAAATATTTTCATAGCCTAGCTTCCTGTCGTGGCGTTCATAGCCGTATTTATTGGCGTACTTGCACTGGCTGCCTCGGTGGCGCGCTCTAGCGGCCCAATGGTTACCAGTAACTCAGTGTCGTGCTGCCCGGAAAAATGCTGGTCTTTAGTAAACAGCTCTTCACTGGATAGCGGCGCGCCATAGCGCTTGGCGATCCCGCCAAACAAAGCCCAGGAGGCCTCGTTAGTCTGAGTAATCGTGGTTTCAATAAAACGGACGTTTTGGCATATCTCTCTATCGAGGATGTGGCCAATCATCCGCGACGCAACCCCATGCCCTCGCGCCTTCTCAGCGACAGCCACCTGCCAGATAAACAGCGTTTCGGGTTTACCGGGAATCAGATAACCGCTGATAAAACCGACCAGTTCGTCCTGCCACCGGACCGCAACTGAGGTGCTGGCAAAGTGGTGGCATTGCAGCAGGTTGCAGTAAAGCGAGTTGGTGTCGAGCGGTGGGCAGGCGCTGATTAATTGAGAAACAGCCCGGCCATCGTCCCTGGATGGCCGATAAAAGATAAATTGTTGACTCATTAGTAGTGCCACCAGCAATAACAGTTGATATAAATATAATTACAGAGCTAAATAATAACTTTTGATTATAAATAAAATATCAACAACAGATAGTCACTGACCATCGATAATCACCAGATAACCATCAGATAACACGGGGATGCACTCACATCCCTGTATATATTATTTAGTACACTAAACATTGTACACTAATCATATTCTCATGCAACGGGGGGTAGCACGATACGCTTCAAGGTCACCAAATTAAGGCCACCGAAACAATTCAGCGAGCAGACAACGCTTAAAGTTTATTCCCCGGGAAAGTAGGAGCAGATAGCAAGACATGTGCAGTCAAAATATAATCTCGCCCACGAACCGATCGAACACTAATAGAGAGCACCGAATTGGATAACATTGATGATGTTTTAGTCGCCTTACGCCGCGTAATCCGGGCCACCGACCTGCATTCAAAGCATTTGGCAAAAACCACTGGCCTGACCACACCGCAAATCTTGCTGCTACAGACTATTCGCGACAAAAGTGACGTCACTATTGGCGAGCTGGCGAATGACGTTAGCCTCAGCCAGGCAACCGTCACCACTATTCTTGATCGCCTGGAGAAGCGGGAGCTGGTCTACCGGGAGCGCTCCAGGGAAGACAAACGTAAAGTACACGCTCATTTGACAGATGCTGGTGTCAGCATTTTAAAAGATGCGCCTATACCGCTACAGGAGCACTTCACCCGTCAATTCAACGAGCTGCAACAGTGGGAACAGACGATGATTATTGCTTCTCTACAACGCGTCGCCCATATGATGGATGCGCAGCATATTGATGCCGCACCTGTACTAGACATAGGCTCAATCGACCGGCAGAGCACGGAAGTTGAGCTTGACTACCCGACACCTGATCAACAGCAAAAAAGCTGAGACTTTTACTCCGATTAATTGCCAAAACACATGGAACTTGCGTTGAACGTAAGCCCCACAGAACTTCATATTCTTTTGCTTAAAAAGATATTTGCATCGAATCACCGGAAGCTCAGGTCCTCGTCTGGGCACCCTGTTGAATAACATCGAACAGCCATGAGCCGGCACGTGCGCCCCAGCACTCGCCCGCAACCATCGACCGCAACCATCGACCGCGCGACCAATTTTCCCAGAACGTATTGATCGCCCTTCTATTTGTGTGCGCAAACAGGCCACTGATCTACCCCCGTCTCTGACTCTTCCGTCAAGCGGCAGAGCCACTGACTTAAGCCCTCACCTGGTCGCTTCGATCAAGAGTAGCAAACCGTGCCGTTTGAAGAGCACCTTAATTAAAGCCCTGGGCCAGAGCTTCCGGGCGACCGACAACAACACACCCCGGTGACGTTGCCCCACCGCCCCCTGAAGTAAATCCCCGAAGGACAACTGCGCACGAGCATCAACCGCCGCGAAATTGCCGAACATATTCCGCGCCTCGGTGACCGTATACGCCTTGGTCCCAGGGCTCTCAAGATGGTGGTGATAGATATCCGCAAGGGAGCGCCACGGGCGACCCGCCAGGAGCCCGTAGCGTACCCAGAGCATGTAGCCAATAAGTGAGTAGCGGTGATAGATCATGACCC
Organism: Porticoccaceae bacterium; assembly: GCA_041622295.1. Taxonomy (GTDB): domain Bacteria; phylum Pseudomonadota; class Gammaproteobacteria; order Pseudomonadales; family Porticoccaceae; genus HB2-32-21. The sequence goes on along the minus strand of JBFJZC010000064.1, from coordinate 8,575 downwards.
GAGCGGTTCCGCCCGGCCGAAGAACGCGGAAGACTTCACCTACAGCCACGGCCGTTCGCGGCGAATGGTGCAGGACGCCCCAGGAGTAAACCAGATCGAAAGTCTCATCTTCGAAGGGCAGTCGTTCAGCGTCGGCTACACCCAGCTCCGACTGCAGACCATAAAGGGCCAGGCGTTGGCGCGTGTGCTCTATGGCGCGCGGGGTAAGATCTACACCAACCAGCCGGGCGGGTTCATGACGAGCCCACTCGATGTGGTCTGCGCCCATACCCACGCCAATTTCCAGGACCTGCTTCCCTGCACCGTCGGCGAACCCGGCAAACTCAGGAATGTATGGCTCCAGTTCGTAACGCGCGCGCGCGTGCGACTCGTAGTAGTCACGCTCCGACGCTCCGGCGGCGTACGTCTCCCCGCAACTGGCCTGATCCCAGAAGTCCCTGACCGCGTCCTTAAGTACTCCGTCGTCCACTTGCCCCCCTCAGATCGACCGATGGGCTATCCCCACCCTTTCACGCAGGGTGAATTGGGCGCATCCAGCCTGATTTTGCAATGACGCCAACGATATCATTGCGCGTATTCCCTGGATAATGTCTGCGCCGATCAACACTGGCGTCTGGAAGGCGTCGCCACCATAAACAACGCGATGGCCGATGGCCAGCAGTGAGTGAGGACCCCAAAGGGCTCCACTTCCCCCGATACCAGCAGTGCCTCGCCAGCCATGGCATAGCGGCGGAATGTCACTGCAGAACTGCCGGAATTGATAACGAGCACGTTCATAATGTTCAAGTGAGTGAAGGAGAATTCACGCCGCGATCAACAGCAATCCGCCGACTAATTATACCCCTGCCGTAGCCTGGCCAATAAGACGGTTAGCTGCTTCGTGCGCCGCGTCGACAAACGGCACCATCACCAAATCTGCACCGGCCTGCTCAAACCTGGCGATTTCATTGGGGCCGTGGGCGGTGACGGCAATGCGACCAGCATAACCCAAACTTCTCAGTGTGTGGATCATCGCCCGACTAACATGGCGTTCGCGGGCGGTACACACTACCCACTGAGTGCGGTCCAGGGGTAGTGAAGCAATAAACTCTGGGTCTTCAGCATCGCCATAGAACACCGGATAGCCCATGCCATCGCCAGAGCGGGTCAATTCAGGATTGTAGTCAATGCCCTGCACACGGCACCCTCTCGCCCGCAGGGCCTGTGCGATGCCAGAGCCATAGCGCCCCATCCCAAACACAATGAACTCAGCTATGTTGCTCACCGGCACCGCACCGTGCTCAATCTCCCGGTGGGGAAGTTGCCGTTCAAATATTTTAAGCCAGGGCGCCAACCAGTCATAAAGTGGGTAAGAATAGAGGATCATATAAGTCGAAATACTGATGGTAATAAGGCCTACCAGCGTAATCAAACCCATCGCTTCCGCATCAATGTGACCCAGGCTTAATCCCAGTGCGCCCAAAATGAGGGAAAATTCGCTAATTTGCGCGACCGTAAGGCCAGCTAAAAAACTGGTGCGCTTGCGATAGCCCAAAAAGCCCATGATGCCCATGACAATCAGCGGATTGCCAATCAGAACAAACGCCGAGAACACCAAAGATTCAACCCATTGCGTAGCAAGCAACCCGAGATCCAGACGCGCCCCCAGATCAATAAAGAAAAATAATAGGAGGAAATCCCGCAAGCTAGTCAGACGCGCGCCAAGTGAATCGCGGTATGGTGTTGACGCCAAAGATACACCCGCGACAAAGGCGCCTACTTCCTTACTAAAACCCAGAATATCTCCGGTAGTAGCTAATGCTACAGCCCAGGCAATACCAAATAGCACCAACAGTTCCTGGGAGCGGGACAGCAGATGCAACATGCGCGGCAGTAGATAGCGGGTTATCAGAGCGATGACGACGAGAAAGGCCACGCTCCTGACCAGCACGTCAAGTGCCGAAAATATCACAGAACCCTCACCACGCTCTGCGAATGTGCTTAGCCCTATCATGACCAGGACAACAACCAGATCCTGCACAATCAGGAAACCCAGAGCAATTCGCCCGTGCAGTGTGTCCACTTCGCGCTTGTCCGAGAGCAGTTTGACGATAATAATCGTACTTGAAAACGTTAACGCGACCGCCACGTATAACGCTGTTATGGGCATAAAACCCAAAGCCAGTGCAATGCAATATCCAACGATACTGGTAAAGGCTACCTGGCCAAGCCCAGTGGCTAAGGCCACCAGGCCCATGGTGCGAATGATGTACATGTCGAGCCTGAGCCCGACGACAAACAGCAACAGGGTAACGCCAAGCTTAGCTAGCAGATCGACCCTGTCATTGGCGCTTACCAGACCTAATAATGTGGGTCCGGCCAGAATACCCACAGCAATAAACGCAACAATGAGCGGCTGTCTCAGACGCACCCCAAGCGCCCCCACGCCTGCCGCTAACAGCAGTAATATAGTCACCTCACCAAGAACGTCGGAGTAAGCGTCCATCAAGCGGATCGCACCGGATGCCTGTGTTTGCGCCGCAACAGTTTCTCTGTTTCCACCAGAAACAACACGGAAGACGCCACCACAATGACGCGCAGCCAGGCATCAAAACCCATAGCGGTGGTGGCGAACAAGGTCTGCATAGGTCCCGTATAAGTAAACGCCAGCTGCATCATTATTAACAGGCCAACGGCGTACAGCGCATAGTGGTTGCCCATCAGACCGTTATACGTCAGGGAAGACGCCAGCAGGTATCGGGCGCTAAATAAATAGAATATCTCGAACATTACCAGGGTGTTAACTGCCACAGTGCGCGCCAACTCAATAGAAGCGCCTTGCTCACGCTCCCATAAAAACAGTCCGAATGTACCGACGACGAGAATCAGCGACACGAAAACAATGCGCCAGACAATAAAGCCGGACAGAATCGCTTCCCTGGGGTGGCGCGGTGGATGCCTCATAACATCACGCTCCGGCGGCTCAAACGCCAGGGTTAGAGCCAGAGTCACAGCGGTAATCATGTTGACCCAGAGTATCTGCACCGGGGTAATGGGCAACGAGCGCCCCCACGCAATAGCAGCGATGATGATCAGCGCCTCACCGCCATTGGTGGGTAGAATAAAAAGAATGGCCTTCTTTAAATTGTCATAAACCCTACGCCCTTCTTCGACGGCATAAACGATGGAAGCAAAGTTATCATCCGCAAGCACCATTTCCGCAGCCTCCCTGGCAACCTCCGTGCCCTTTAGTCCCATGGCGACACCTACATCGGCCCGTTTTAACGCTGGAGCATCGTTTACCCCATCGCCGGTCATCGCCACAATCTCGCCATTGGCCTGCAACGCCGTCACCAACTGCAATTTCTGCTCCGGGGAGACCCTGGCAAAAATATCGCAGGTTTGTACGACCTCCCGGATACGTGCCGGATCGAAGGTCTCCAGTTCAGCGCCATTTATTACGGTGACGCCATCGCCAATGCCCATCTGAGCGCCAATAGCACGGGCTGTGATGGCATGATCTCCAGTGATCATTTTCACGCGGATACCGGCGAACTGACAGGCCTGAATCGCCTGGATGGCCTCGTTCCGAGGTGGATCGATACTGCCTACGATACCCAGCAGCGTAAGACCGTTTGCCACATCACCAAAGGCGAGGCTCTGCTGGCCCACTGTTGCGGGCTTGAAGGCGATAGCCAGCAACCGCTGACCACCAGTGGCCATGGCCTCCATGCATGCCTCCCAGTAGGCCCTGTCGATCGGCACGTCTTCATTCGGCATGCGCTGCAGTGCGCACATATCGAGCACCCGTTCGGGCGCACCCTTCAGATAGATATAGCCATGACCAGCGTGGTCATGGTGCAGCGAAGCCATGAAACGATGTTCCGACTCAAAGGGAATGGTATCGGTGCGCGGATACTGGGTCTCGCAGAATTTATGTTCAAGCCCAGCTTTCAGGGCCATCGTCAGCAGGGCGCCTTCCGTCGGGTCGCCCTGCATACGCCATTGACCGGCGACCTTAGTCAGCGCTGCATCATTGCAAAGCAAGGCGGCCTGCGCCACGCTCAACAACAGAGCGGATTCTTCCGGAAGAAGGTCCCGTCCATCCCGACTGAACACACCATGAGGGTCGTAGCCAACACCGCTGACATGATAAACGCCGCCACCGGTGCTCACGGTTTGTGCAGTCATCTCGTTGCACGTCAAGGTTCCCGTCTTATCTGAACAAATGACAGTGACTGAGCCCAGGGTCTCGACGGCCGGTAATCTGCGAATGATGGTGTTTTTCTTTGCCATACTCTGCACACCGATGGCAAGGGCAATGGTCATGATGGCGGGTAACCCCTCGGGTATACCCGCCACGGCCAGGCTCACTGCGGCGAGAAACATGTCACCAGCAGAATAATTCTGTACCAGTAGGCCATAGGTAAAGGTCACGAAAGCCATGGCGGCGATGGCCGCGGACAGCCGCCGGGCAAACGTAGCCATCTGCCTTAACAAGGGTGTGGTGAGCGTTTGTACCTGACGCAACATGCCGCTGATGAGGCCAATTTCGGTATTATCGCCAGTCGCCACCACTACGCCCCGGCCCTGGCCGTAAGTCACCAGCGTCCCGGAGTAAGCAATGCAACTGCGGTCGCCGACCACCGCGTGCTCGGCGACCGCTTCGACATCCTTCTCTACGGGTATTGATTCACCGGTGAGCATGGCCTCGTCGATACGCAGCTCCCGAACCTTGAACAAACGTAGATCCGCCGGGATTTTGTCGCCCGATTGAACATACACCACATCTCCCGGGACCAACTGATCTGCTGGAACACTGATGAGCTTGCCATCGCGCTTAACCATAGCGTGATGAGAGAGCATGGTGCAGATGGCCTCCAGCGCCTTTTCCGCCTTACCTTCCTGCACAAAACCGATGATGGCATTGATGATGACCACGCCGAGGATAACGCCACTGTCGAGCCAGTGCCCTAGTAGCGCAGTCACACCACTGGCGCCCAGCAACACGTAAATCAGCACGTTACGAAACTGTGCCAGAAAGCGCGCCCACGGACCCTGAGTTTTGATCGACTGCAGACGGTTAGGGCCAAATTTCTCCAGCCGTTGTTGAGCAGCCCTCTGTGATAGCCCCTCAAGGGATGAAGACACGTTTGCAAGCGCGGTATCAATATCAACCGCGTGTACGGGCAATACTGTCCCGGTGGGATGTTCAGCCATATTCGCCTAAGTTCTCAAAACGCTATAAACACCGATAGCACTACAACCTCGCAGGATTATGCTGTCGTCAAGAACAGGTACACATTGACGCTTGTCAAGCGTGACGTAGTAACCAGCGACTAACGTAATCGTCCGAGTTTAGAATAACTCCGAATAATCCCCAAAATCCCCTGTCGCATCACTGGCTGATACTGCCGCTGAAGCTGGCTGAGCGAATCTCGATTCCGTTCCGCCGTGCAGTGCACGGACAAAGGCCGCAATGACGCAGGGCTCCCCTTCGACATTTCCTCGATAGCGAAAATATACGTTGCATTGAACACCAGAATTATCACGTACCGTGTGGCCTTGTGGTCGTAATAATAGCTTGCTACCCGTTTTGTTACCGAGCCTGGCAGGGATGTGAAATTGATAACCCTTGACCTGTCCAGGGATGTGCTACCAGAGAACCAGAGCACAGAATTGCAGTCAAATCTTTCGTCAACACATAATGTACGGTTGGCGCTTGCGGACTGCGCCGATACCATCGGCACGGTCCGCAAGCGCCATCTTCCAGCCCCGTCTTATAGCGATACTATTTCTTGGCGCAGTACTATTTCTTCCGGAAATAGCTACAGGGGTTTTTCACCATCAAGGTATCTATTTTGTCCTGACTCACGCCAGCCTCGCGCATGGCAGGTAAAATATTGCGCGAAATATGCGCCAGGTCCCAGTTTGGTGATGCCGCAACCATGCCATCCAGTACACCGGTATCGCGGCCGCGCCAGCATTGCAGGGAGTCATGGGAGAGCATAATGCGGTCATAGCCGACACTCAGCAGCCCGAACAGTGAGGCAAGACGCAACTTGTCCGAGGCAATGGACTCAATGCCAAAGCGGTCAAACCCCAGCCATGCGCCCCGATCAAGAATGTCAAAATAGTAACGCATGTCGCCGACACCGCAGGCGTGGCCAATCAGCACCTTGTTAAAGTCGACTTTCTCTTCCTCGAAAACGTCCAGGGTTTCGCGGCCAAAGGGTTCCATTTCGTCGTTATGGCAAAGAATGGGTGTACCGGTTGCATTACTTGCGCGCGCCGCGGCACGCAGACATTTTATCTCGCTCTCCTTAATGCCCTGGCCAGGCGGCGTGACGCCATAGATACCGCCACTGGCGGTTTTAATAATGCCGGCCTTGATGCCGGTTTTGCCAATGCCATCCTGAATCTCACTGACGTATTGCTCGGCAATGCCATCGATATCCATCAGTCGAAAATGCTGGGGAATGCCCAGTGCGTCATTATATAAACCGGTCGCTATGACAATCTGGATACCGGACTTTTCTGACATTTCGGCGGCAAACTCAGGATCGCGACCGAGCTCCATGGGGCAGGGATCAACGAAGCTGGTAATGCCAAGATCCTGGATTTCTTTTAGTTTATCGACAATTCTGGCGCCTTCTTTTTTGCGGTCAAAATCCTGATGATCAAGCTCCCAGCCCGGCCAGCCAATGCCCAGATGCTCGTGTATCAAGGTGGTGCCCAAACTTTCGACATCAATTGGGCCTAACACTGAATTAATTTTCATCGTAGCTCCCCTTTTTTTAATTGGTGATAAGAATTGTAGATTCGCCGGAAGATATTGCACGAGATATCCACCGGGTGCCAGTTCGAATTACGCACCGGAAGAGGAATCGCCTACCGGCAGAAGAAAAGCCCCTGGCACGCAACAGCAGTGGCTTGTGCCTGATAGCTAGTGGTTCAAAAACTCAAAAGAATCCTTCAAGCGAACGGCCAGACGGTCCGGTCCTTCCTGCGGATCAGCTCGAACAGTTAGGTGCCCCAGCTTTCTACCAGGTCGGGCCTGCTTTTGATAATCGTGGAGATGACTATTCGCCATACTTGAAACTTTGGCCAAGTCGGGCATATCGCCCACCAAATTCAACATTACCCACTGCCCATTATGTCCGGTATCACCGAGCGGTAGATTTAAAATGGCGCGCAGGTGGTTCTCAAACTGGCTGGTGCTAGCGCCTTCAATTGTCCAGTGCCCCGTGTTATGCACACGCGGCGCGAATTCATTGGCCATCAGTTGGCCGTTGATCTGAAACAATTCCAGCGCCATTACCCCGCAGTAATTTAATTCATCCATCAACTGACTGATTATTGCCTGCGCTTTGCCCGCCATGGGATCCCCAGGGCGATTGATAGTGGTGTGCAAAATGCCTCGATTGTGTTCGTTTTCCGCCAGGTCATAAAACACCTTGTCAGCATGCCTGTTTTGCACAGCGACCATCGATACCTCTCGGGAAAAATCGATCCACTGCTCAGCGATGCACGGCAAGCCGTCGATCTGCGCCCAGACATCAGCTGTTTGATCTACAGACTTTACCAGCCATTGACCCTTGCCGTCGTAGCCACCGGAGCGACTTTTGATAACAAAGGGTAGGCCAAGGATGTCCGGCGCCTCATCGAGGTCATGCCGGGATTTGATATCGACAAATGTTGGTGTCGCAATACCCAGTCGCTGAAACAGCCGTTTTTCTACCAACCTGTCCTGTTTCGCCTGCAGGGCATTGATCTCGGGGTAGGTAGGCCTGATGTTACTGACATATTCAATTGCTGCCAGGGGAATGTTCTCGAATTCGAACGTCACAATATCTACGCTTTCAGCGAATATTTTTAGCTGCGGCCAGTCGTCAAAATCAGCCTTTATGTGTTGTCCAAGCGCGGCTGCACAACAATCTTCTGTGGGATCAAAAAAAACAAATCGCAAACCTAACGGTATGCCAGCTAATGCCAGCATCTGCGCCAGCTGCCCGCCACCTAAAATGCCGACGTTCTTACAAACGTTCGCACTAACGTTATTGCCAACGCTCACATCTAAACTCGCGGATCCGAATTAGCCATTACTGAATTGGTTTGAGCCTCTCTGAAGCGTTTGAGGGCCTGCCGGATTTCCGGGTAATGATTGCCAAGGACAGCGGCGGCAAGCAATGCCGCATTGGCAGCGCCCGCCTTGCCGATTGCCAGCGTTCCGACGGGAATACCTTTCGGCATCTGCGCTATGGACAACAACGAATCCATGCCATTAAGCGCCTGCGACTGCACCGGAACGCCGAAGACTGGAATAAGCGTTTTGGCCGCCACCATGCCTGGCAGATGGGCGGCACCGCCAGCACCGGCAATAATCACCTGAAGACCGCGCGACTCTGCTGATTCTGCATAGGCAAACAACTTATCGGGGGTGCGATGGGCCGATACCACTTCTATTTCATGTGGCACCTTGAGTTCATCTAACACTTCCGCAGCATGGCGCATGGTTTCCCAGTCGGATTTCGAACCCATGATTATTCCTACGAGTACAGACATGGTAGTTGCCTCTTTTAATACCTTTAGTTTG
>JBFJZC010000063.1:0-11849 GCA_041622295.1 Porticoccaceae bacterium | reverse complement strand
TGTTTCCTCAATCACTTTTTGATTGCGGCGCTGCACACTGCAATCGCGCTCACCGAGATGCACTACCCGGCCTGCCCCATCGCCAACGATCTGCACTTCTATGTGACGCGCCGCCTGGACGAATTTCTCAAGGAATATTCCTCCCTGACTGAAATGACTACGGGCAAGGCGTTCAACACTGTGAAAAGCCGCTGCCAGGCCAGCCGCGTCCACACATAACTGCATGCCAATGCCGCCGCCACCGGCGGTGCTTTTCAGCATTACCGGGTAACCGATAATTTCCGCCTGCTGTAGCGCCATGGCAAGACTGTCGAGTAAAGGACTCCCTGGCAGCAGCGGCACCTTGTGCTGCAAGGCCAGTTCGCGCGCCTGGTGTTTGAGACCAAACAGCCGCATCTGTGCAGGTTCTGGCCCGACAAAACAAATACCTGCCGCCGCACAGGCTTCGGCAAACTCGGCGTTTTCGCTTAAAAATCCGTAGCCGGGATGAATCGCCTGTGCCCCGGTCTGTTTGGCTACCTCAAGAATACGAGCTCCGTTCAGGTAGCTTTCCGCTGCTGGAGCCGGACCGATGCACACGGCCTCGTCGGCCTGACGAACGTGTAACGACTGGCGATCTGCTTCAGAAAATACTGCCACGGAGCGGATCCCCATGCGTCGCACGGTACGAATAATTCGGCACGCGATGGCACCGCGATTGGCGATTAATACTGTGGTGAACATAGGCAAATAGGTTTAGTGCTGGCGAGCCGTCCCGCCGTTAGCGACTATTAAACGGGTCGTCCCGCTCAATCAGCTGCAAAAGCATTTACACAAGCGTGTTGCTATCAATCATCCCAGACCAGCACTTCGATCGGTGTCGGGTTGTAGCCGTTACAGGGATTATTAAGTTGCGGACAATTGGATATCACCACCACCACATCCATGCAGGCGGTCAATTCGACGTATTTCCCCGCTGCAGAAATACCATCCTCGAACGTCAGGCTACCGTCAGCCGTCACCGGTACATTCATGAAAAAATTAATATTGTGGGTGATGTCGCGTTTGCCAAGCGCAAATTCCGGGTGCTCCGCAATCGCCAGCATCCAGCTGTCCCGGCAGGCGTGCATACAGCGTTTTTCCAGAGCGTAGCGCACCGTATTGCTCTCTGTGGCACAAGCTCCGCCCAGGGTATCGTGTCGACCGCAGGTATCCGCCACTATCTTCAGCATCTCTCGGTTTTCGTTGGAGCGCAAAGTCGTCCCGGCGGTTAAATAGATATTGCCCTGTTCACGAATGGTGTCAGAGGCGCTGTAGCGTTCGGCGGAATCGTCGGCCGCATAAAACAAGGTATCGGCCGCCTGATTACCGTGTAGGTCGGTAATTCTAAGGCCCTGCCCGGTCGTTATGACCCTGAGGAAATAATCACCGGCACCAACCTGTTGACGAAAACTGGCATCTTCCGGCAGACGATGGCTCACAACGATCATGGTTTTTCTCCCATCACTGTGTACTCCCCAGACCGTCAAAGCCGCCCAATCCGTCGTGCACCGCGAGTTCACCGTGATAAATCGCGTTGTTATGAAAGCCCCGCTGGTTTTCCTCGCAGTGATTCAGGCATAGATCATCACCGCCAACGGGCATCGCCTGCCCAAGCTGAAAGCCCACCGGGCGACGGGGATACTCCGCGGCAGGATTCAGCGGATGCGGGCAGGTGTGCATTAATACCAGCGTATCCATTTCAAAACGCAATACCAGGGTTGCGCCAGCAGAGCTATTTTTTTCCAGGAAACTGATATCGCCGCTGTCGTTAATCTGCACCGCACTGAACCAGTTGACGTTAGCGGCCATATCCCGCGCACCCAAACCATACTTGGCCAGCTCAACCAAAAAGCTGCTATACCCGCTCTGATACCAGTCATTACGAAAATCCTGGTAACTGCGCTCGCCCCATTTTTGTTTGACAAAGTCCGCACTGGCATTGCCGCACACGGTTTCGTGGGCACCGACGCTATCGTCGATAACAGAGCAAAATATGCGGCCCATATCAGAATACAGGCAATGGCCACGGGTCAGTTTGAAAGTATGCTGACATTTCAGGGTATCAGGGGCGTTGTAACGTTCGAGCAGGTTTTCCGGGTTATAAAACAACATGCCAACATTGGCGCCGCCTTCAATATCCGTCAGGTGTAGCGTCGTTCCCCGCCGCGCACGGTAGGACCAGTGGGCACCGCCGGGCAATGTATCTGAGTAGAGTACGGTACCCGGTGTATGCGAATCGGGTTTTGTCGAGACGCTCATGTCTTTCTCCACAATCAGTTTAAGCAAATTAACGACTATTCTTACCAGTCCAGTGGCCAGTGTACTTATCAACCTGGTTGCCAGTTCAGTGACCAGTCTAGTTGTTGATTTCGTCGCTGGCATTTTTCCGGGTTTTATACTGTATTTCGGGTTCTATACCGTATTTCGGGTTTTATACAGTCAAATAATTTTCATCTAAACCCGCTTCTATACCCGACCCAACTGTTGTCGACTCAACTACTTCTGTCGCCCCAACTACTATCGCCCCAACTACTTCTGTCGACCCAACTGCTTCGGCAGCGGATGCACCGGTGGCAGGATCGCAGCCGACATTAACAGCTTGCCCGTCACGACACCGCGACAGCTGGTCATCCTGTCCGCGATTTCCCTTAACCTCGATGCCGGCCCCTGGACCAGAACAACTTCCAGGGTTTTGGCGTCCTGCAAATTTACGCTTAACGAACTGATTACTTCATCCAGATAAATATGCTGCAAATCAAACAGTCGCTTATACAGACCTGGCGTCGAGTGCTGATAAACCAGATTAATGGTGCCCGCCATCACCGTATCATCGAGCATTTCCTTGTGACCGTTAAGCTGCTGGTGCACCATTTCTCCAATGGCCTGGGAGCGGCTGTCAAAGCCGCGCTCAACAACCATCGCATCAAGCTCGTCGACCAGCGTCTGGGGCAGCGAAATGCTTATTCGACTGACTCTGCCGTTACTGCCTGTCATCGCTCATCCCCTCCATGATAGTTAATAAACACTGCTTACTTCGTCATCCACGGGCACCATCCTCACCATGTTTAAATGATCGCCGTTAAGCCCATCGTCTTCGTCCCTCGGCGGATGAATCAATTCCTCAAGCCGCTTCCGGGTGCTGAGAAATTCAGGCTCCAGAAACTGTTCGGGCGAGCGCGGCTGAGCCACTGGGACTTCAATGATTTCGGCAACTTCACCGGGGTGAGCCTTTAACACGAGGATGCGATCGGCAAGATAAATCGCCTCATCCAGATCGTGGGTGATAAAAATAATAGTGATATCGATGTTTTTCCATATCTCCAGTAAATAGGCTTGCATGCGCGCTCTGCTCTGGGCGTCAAGCGCGCCAAAGGGTTCGTCCATAAGCAAGACACGAGGCTGGTTGGCCAGCGCCCGGGCAATGGCAACCCGCTGTTTCATACCACCAGATAGCTGGTCCGGGTAATGATTGGCAAATTTGCTCAGTCCCACGAGGTCCACCCACTGGAGCGCTTCTTCCTCGGCCCGATTGCGTGTTACACCGGCACGCTCCAGACCGAACATGACGTTTTTCTTGACGGTCAGCCAGGGGAACAAGGTGTAACTTTGGAAAACCATGCCCCGATCCGGTCCGGGACCGCTAACCTCTTTGTTATCCAGCAGAACCTGTCCGGAGGTCTGAGTTTCAAGACCCGCCAGTATTCTCACCAACGTCGATTTGCCGCAGCCGGAAGCACCGATAACACAGACAAATTCTCGACGAAAGGTTTTGAAGTTGACATCCTTTAACGCCAGAACATTTCCCTGTGGGGTCGCGAACTCCTTGTTCAAGCCCTTTACCTCGAGCATCACTGGCCGCGCTTTCAGGCGCGCAAAGCGGCTTCGCACAGCCTCCGACTGCGCTAAATAACTGGGCAATTGCCGCGCCGTCATAGAGCCACCTTAACTCGTTCCCAGGGGAAGATTCGCTTGCCCAGTCGAGCCAGTACCAGATCAGTAGTAAAACCGATAATGCCTATCATCATGATCGCCGCATACACGTTATCAAAGTTTTTATAGCGCGCCTGCTGGGTAATAAACCAGGTGATACCGGAACTGGAACCTATCAGTTCGGCGACAATCAGGTAGGTCCAGGCCCAGCCCAGTAAGATGCGCATATCCCGATACAGATCGGTAACAATACCCGGCACGATCACTCTAAAAAGCAATGACACGCGCCGCGCACCCAAAGTCATGGCCGCCTCCAGCAGGGCTGGCTCCAGCTTACGGGTGGTGTTTGACACAATCAGAACCTGTTGAAAAAACGTACCGATAAAAATAATCGCGATTTTTGGCGCCTGATGAATACCGAGTATGGCCACCGCCAGGGCGCCAAAAGCCGGTGCTGGCAGGTACCGAAAAAACTCAATAAACGGTTCATTCAAGCGCGCAACGACATTGTAGGTGCCACATAAAATACCCAGCGGGACACCGATAAGGGATGACAGAGCAAAGCCCCAGAAAATCACCTGGACACTTTCCCACAGGCTCTGGTGCAGCCATTTCTCATTACGCCGCAAAGGCTCAGTGGTAAACGACGTATAAAATGCGCGCGCAACTTCATGGGGCGCGGGCAGATAGACTGGATTCGCAGGACGCCCAGTGGGCAACGCAGTCTGCGCATCAACAGCAAGCGCATGCTCACGATCAAAAACCGCTCTATCCACCAGCATACCAGGGCGAAAATAGGCGACAGCCCCCGGCTCCGTGACCGCGACTTTGGGGTGCCAGAGCCACGGCACATAGCTGACCGCTGACCAGATCAACAACGGCAGCAAAAAACTCATCGCCGTCAGGAGCAATTGCGATTGGCCCGCTACTGAGCGCCCGTTCCCTGATCCGGTTAAGCTCACCGGTAAAACTCTAAACGGCTATTCACGACACCCTGCCACGCCACGTTATCCACGACAGCCCGCTTCAACGACAGGTCGAGTGAACTACAGCGCGAGTCAATTACAGTCCGAGTCAACTACAGTTCAGCCATCAGCGAGCCATCAACATAACTGGCGACGTCTTCGGGGTGTTTGTACACCTTGTTGGCAACGTTGAAATCGTCGGCAACTTTTGAAGAACCCAGCAACGATCCAAAACCCGGCGCGGTACCCATGTAGGCTTTAGCTTCTTGCAGATCCAGAATACGGGTGCCTGCTATCAGGGGTTTATATTCCGCTGGAGACAGGCCGACACGCGAGGCCATAATCTTGACCGCATCTTCCTGGGTGGCCGGGTCCTTGAGATAGGCGACGGCGCGATACCAAACTGACAGCACCTTCTTCCACTCATCTCGGCGATTGGCCAGGCTGGTCGCGTTCACCGCCAGCACGTCATAGATCAAACCCGGCTCGTCGGCGCTGCTGTACACTGCCGTTGAACCCGGCACCTGTTGCAAGGCCTGTCCTGAATTCGGTTGCCAGGCCACGATGGCGTCAACATCGCCAGAGGCAAGCACCTGGGGTGTTTCGTTAGTGGGTACGTTCACGAGCTCCACATCACTCTCGGTCAGACCGTTATCCGCCAGGGCGTTAAGCAACAACAAGTGCCCGACAAACCCCACTTCAACCCCTATTTTTTTACCCTTGAGGGCCTTCACCGAAGTAATGCCTGGGCGCGCGATCACCATGTCATTACCGTTGCTGTAATCGTTAAGCAAAATCATCACGCTTCTGGCGCCAGTGGCACCGGTTACCAGCGTGTCACCATTAGTCATGGCGACCGCATCCAGCTTGCCTGCGGCAAAAGCATCCATCGAGGCTACATAGTCAAACCACTCGAATTTGACATCCACACCAGCCTCCTTGAACCACTGTTTTTCAACCGCGACCTCCCACAACACCCAACCAGGCCAATCGCTGTAACCAACCCGCAGCGGCTCCGCTGCCTGGGCCAGAGAGCCTGCTATTGATGAGGCCAACAACAACACGGCAGCCAGTAAACCTTTTAACTCATTAGTTTTTGATTTCACTTGTGTGCTCCGTCTCAGTATTACGTTTTTTTCTAGAAGTAATACCGACAAAGCAAGGCATGTGCCATGCGAGCAGAACCCAGTGGCTAAGCCAATGTCAGGGAGGTAAGCGGGTATCTTGCAATGGTTTTCGCACCAGAACAGTGCCCAGGCCGGGGCCGAGCGGTCAATTCTAGTGCGCAATTCTGACCCGCTCTAGTCGAGCACAGACCCACGCGAATGTATGCCGGTCACGGCAAACCAACAAAGATGACAAGGTAAGCCAACAAAGGTAACGCGTCGGCCACTACAGACTGGATAGAACAGACGTTGGGCAAGAGGCCGGAGCAATGTGCGAGAGACCTTCGGCGATCGGTGGCGGCCAGTTAGGGGTTTCCAACTTATAGGAGCTTCCAACTTACTCAAGAAGGCGGGAGTCAGGCCAGTCTCCGATTGCCTGATTAATTGAAAGCCCCCGCCCCTTCTAGCCCGATATTATCTGTCTAGCCCGGCATTAACAGCCCGCCATTCACGTGCATGGTCTGGCCGGTGATGTAGGAGGCGCCATCCGACAGGAAAAACGCCACGGCCTCGGCAATTTCTTCCGGGCGGCCCGGCCGCTTCATGGGCACGTCTTTGCCAAGGTTTTCAAAAAAACTGTCGGGAATGCCGGCACCGCGTAAACCCTCGTGCATGATCAAACCCGGCACGATGCAATTCACCGTAATACCGTAGACCGCCAGATCCTGTGCCAGCGAACGGGTGTAACCCAGCACACCGGCTTTCGCGGCCGCGTAACTACCCCAGTCCCGCGGCGGGTTGTAGGCTGCCAGCGAGGCAAAATTGACGATGCGCCCAAAGCCCGCATCAACCATTTGCTTGGAAAACGCCCGAGCCATAAAAAACGAGCCGTACATATTCACCTTAATCACCCGATCCCAGGTTTTGGTGTCGTAATCCCAGGCCTTGCCCGGCCCCTGAATACCGGCATTGTTCACCAGGTAGGCAATGTGAATGCCCCGCTCCTTAAGTTCAGTAGCCACCGCGTCAACGTGCTCCTCTTTGGTGATATCCAGGGGAAACAGGGTCACCATCTTGCTCTGTTCCGCGTCGAGTTCCCGCTCCCGCCAACCATCCAGTTCGTCGGCCTTGCGGTCACAGCCGATAACCGGAATACCCTGGCTGATCAACTTCTTCGTGGTCGCCGTACCCAGCCCGCCGATGGCCCCGGTAATTAATGCATGTCCTCTACTCATGGTTTTATCCTCAGTGGTTAATATGAAGTACTTAATATGAAGTGCTTAATATGAAGTGCTTAATATGAAGTGCTTAATGTGAAACGGTTAATGTGAAGTGGTAATGCTTAATGAAGCGGTGATTCCGGCTTTTTCCCACAGTGCTTAAGCCGCGGTGCTTAATTTGTCGCGGTGCTTAAACTGCCATAAGACCTAAATGATCATAGTACTTATTCTGGCGACAAGCAGACCAGAGCGTTAGCCTGCTGGGGCTGCTCGACCGGCACAAGTGCACGGCCAAAGGCCGCCCGCTCATAACACTGGCCAAATGTCAGCCTAAGCTCAGCAAAAGCCCAGCAAGGTCACACTGGCTGATGACGGCCAGCTAATGCCCTTTCCGCATAGCCACACGCAAAAGGCCCAGGCCTACCAGCAAGGCATTTAGCTAGTTGTAGCCATACCGACCCGTTGGCGAATCTTGTTAAAACGCAGCAGAATGTAAACGGCGCTGATAATGTTGCCAACGATAAACAGCGCAATGGCCCAGGGCACGGCCGCTTTTGCCGAGCCTTCGACAAAATAGATCATCCATGAAAACATCAGGCAGCCGAACACAAAGTCCATTAACACCACGACGCTCCAGGGTTCATTCAGCGACGCCATAAACCCCGCAAGTTTGGGGTCGCCGACTGCCGCCCAGACGAACAGGGCAATAAAAAACACAAGGTAAAGGATAGTAACTGGCTTAACGATATTCATAATTTTCTCCCGCGCTTAGATGAATTATTGTAGGCATTGGCAAACTGAGAGAATGCTAATACGGTGCTAAACGGATGTATACAGCAAAAAACACACCGCGACTGGGCCAACCATTGCGATCAAGCTGCCGGGCGATCAGCCCTTTAAGCCCGGTTAGGTGAATCATCATGAGCTATATCCAGCTCACCTACCTGCATCTGGGCACAATATTTCCCGCGCTGCTAATCGGCACCTATCTTCTACTCAGCACTAAGGGCACCCCAGGCCACAAATTGCTGGGCAAGGTATATATGACCCTAATGTTGTTTACCGCACTGGTGACATTGCTTATGTCAGCCGAAGTCGGCCCACGGGTGCTGAACCATTTTGGTTTGATTCATTTGTTGAGTTTACTGGTGCTGTACTGCGTGCCAGCGGCCTACTTCGCTGCGCGTAGGGGCAATATCAAAGCCCATGCCGGCAATATGATTGGTCTGTATATCGGCGGTATTCTTGTGGCGGGCGGGTTTACGCTGCTACCAGGGCGCTTGCTGCATACCTGGGTGTTTGGCTAAGTTATCGAGAGCGTAAGGAGCTTAAACGGGTCTGCTTTGTTCCACCGACCACGTAAAAGTACGACGTGCTTGACCGTTAAGTTTGATTTAGTCTTTTAAATCAATGAATTGTGGCGCGAATGGAACACCGCTAAGGGAATGAAATGTTGAAGCTATGGATTTACCACGGAGTACGGGTGCACCATAAACTCGTACACGCCTCCCGAGTACATGAGTGCTCAATAATATTGAAGTACCCACCTCTATGAAATTGATGGCCCTCAAAATCACTCAAGTTTGTTGCGCGCTCGTAGGATCAGTACTGGCATTTTACGGCAGTATGGCCACATACCTAATCCTACGATGGAACTGGTGCGAAGACTGCAACCAAAAATTTTCTACTAAAGAGCTTCCCTATGATGTGGCCGTACTTGCTACTGGGATAGCTTTAATGTTTGCCGCATTTCGGGTTAAGACGGCATTGCAGGGCAACAAGCCATGAGCTGCATAACTAGCCTAACGGCAGATTAGCATCCTGGTCTTTCACGTATCGGATATACCCAATTGAGCGATAAGCCCACTACAGACTCAACGGCAATATTCAGTTGTACATGTATATCTAAAACTGGCTATTGCTAATCGAGTGCGTTCATCCAGGGCTTTGGTCAACGCTATTCATTATGTGTATATCTTTCAAAATGTTACGTCATGCTTGGCTATGCAGCTTTTGGCAACATATATCGCACGTGCTCAGTTAAGTGCAAAAACGCTACATCATTGAGCACGCGCGTCATATCCTGGGAGTGTTTGCCTCCCTATTGATTTTTCCTTAGAAATCAAGGTATTGTGGCGCAAATAATTAGTCAATCAGGGAATGATATGTCTCACCTGCGCGTTTATGTCCAAATACGGGTACATCATGCACACCTGCGCGCGTTCCGAACATATATCGCACGTGGCGTTCAATAATAGTTACATGCCCGCGAGATGGCTGTTCATATGTACAGTATTTATATAATTCGTTAGAATGCGTAAAACAAATTCTAGAGGGTAAGATTGTGTCAAATTTATCATGCGTTGAAATTTGTGCAGGAGCTGGCGGCCAGGCACTGGGGCTTGAACAGGCAGGTTTCGATGCCCAAGCACTTGTTGAAATTGATGACCGTTGTTGTGAAACCTTGCGATTCAACCGCCCAAGCTGGAATGTCATTGAAGGTGATATTAAAAGCTTCAGTGGTAAGCCATACAAAGACGTGGATTTGTTAGCTGGTGGTGTGCCTTGCCCTCCATTTTCGAAAGCCGGGAAGCAGCTGGGCAAGGATGATGAAAGAGATCTTTTCCCAGAAGCATTGCGGCTTGTAGACGAAATCCGCCCCAATGCGGTAATGCTGGAAAATGTGCGCGGTTTTCTTGACGCAGTGTTTGAAGACTATCGCCTAAAGCTAAAGCGTAAGCTTCAGCGCATGGGTTATGTGGTGGACTGGCGCTTACTAAATGCTTCAGATTTCGGTGTTTCACAGTTACGCCCCCGCGTGGTGATCGTAGCTATAAAGAAAGAGCTTGCCGGAAACTTTCAGTGGTGCACGCCTCTCGACCATAATCCGCCAACCGTGGGTGAGTTATTGCTGGATAAGATGAAAGAAAACGGTTGGCGCGGTGCAAACAAATGGGCAAAACTGGCTGATGATATTGCCCCCACTATTGTTGGAGGTTCGAAAAAACACGGAGGTCCAGATTTAGGGCCGACAAGAGCCAAAAAAGCTTGGGCGTCGCTTGGTGTAAACGGAATGACAATTGCGGAAGAAGCCCCAGAACGCAACTTTGTGGGTATCCCTCGCCTCACTGTTGAAATGGTTGCGCGTATTCAAGGCTTCCCGGATGACTGGAAATTTTTAGGTCGAAAAACACCTGCATATAGACAAGTCGGTAACGCCTTTCCTCCACCAGTAGCGGAAGCTGTAGCCAAACAAATTCAAAGCTGTTTAACAGCTAAAAAGATTTATTCAATTGCAGGGCAAGGATAATAAATGACGAAAAAGCCAGGGGCACGTGCAAGACTGAGAGA
This sequence comes from Porticoccaceae bacterium, assembly GCA_041622295.1. Classification (GTDB taxonomy): domain Bacteria; phylum Pseudomonadota; class Gammaproteobacteria; order Pseudomonadales; family Porticoccaceae; genus HB2-32-21. Next base: position 1,256 of record JBFJZC010000063.1, on the reverse strand, counting down.
GCATTTTTTAGCTAATGTCGGGCGAATTATGGGTTCTGATGAGCTAAGGGAAATTTCAGGTGGCATTAGCGAATGGGCGAGAAGAGTGCGCGAATTGCGCACCGAAGAAGGATACCAAATCCTTACCCACAATGACCGAAGTGAATTAAAGCCCGGTCAATACTTATTAGAAAATCCGAAACCAGAACCAGCTTTTGAACGTGGAATTTCGAAAGAAACCCGTGCTTATGTTCTTGATCGAAATGGTTTCACCTGCCAAATGTGCGGGGCTGTAGCTGGTGAGCCACACCCTTATGACCCCACAAGAAAAACACGTCTTCACATTGGTCATATCATTGATAAATCACAGGGTGGTGACGATGATGCAAGTAATTTGCGGGCTTTGTGCTCAGTCTGCAATGAGGGCGCCTCAAACTTGACGTTGGAGCGCCCCTCAGTTCAAAAGCTTATGATACAGGTTCGACGTGCAAAGGGTGGTGATCAAATTGAATTACTGAAGTGGCTAATCGGAAAATACCCGAAACAAGCAAAAGAGATTATTGATCCCAAATAGTATGTAACAAGCGCATGTTGTCGGACTGGTTTTCCGCTGCGCTCTAAACCAGCCGCAAATGCGAGCGTTAAGCGTCAATTATGACTGAGCAAGAATTTATAGAATCAATCGACTTCAGCTTTCCCTATGAAGATAAAGAGAAAGCTATAGAATTGATTGCGCAAGGGAGAGCCATATCGGCTAATGCTTCTTTCATGGTTCTTCATGAGATAGTAAGGGCACCAAATAAAGTAGCGCAAGAAACAAAAGAAAGCTTATATCATTATTGGTGCAATGGCTTCTCTCATGATCTTCTAGATCCTGTAAAAGAAGCAGCTTCGGCTTTATTAGCAAACAAATTTATATCAGTTACCCGCGCCATAGAACTAATGCGCGAAATTGAGAAACACGTAGATCAATATTGCGCACTAAGCATTGTCTACTTCTCATGCGATGATGCTGAGGGACAAGCCGATCAAAAATATAATCAGGTAATTGAGCAGTGGCAAAGCGCTTAACAAGGCCAGGCACAATCGCCCCTTTGGGGCTGGACCTCCGCACTGCGTGCTCCGAGAAAACGTGGTCAGATACCGTCTTAAAAATCAAGCGAATTTCTCATCAAATGGCACACCACTTTTCAAAACGCCATAGATTAAGTGAACCAGTTTACGCATAGCAGCCCCAACAATAAGCATTTTTGGCTTGCCCGCTGCTGTCAGTCGGA
>JBFJZC010000062.1:0-11859 GCA_041622295.1 Porticoccaceae bacterium | reverse complement strand
GATGGTTTCCACGCGGGAGGCTTGCTTGCCTTTGCCGATATCCGCCATTTTGCCGTCGAAGGTCATGCAGTACAGTGTTTTCATGTCGTCTCCACCGAGTGTGCAGGCTACCGCGCGTCGATCCGGTAATTTGACAACGTGGGTGACTTCACCGCCATCCTTGACCCGCACAAAGCAGTCGTTGGCAAAGGCAGCCAACCAGACGCAGCCCTCTTCGTCCAGGGTAATACCATCTGGTGTGTAGTCGCCTAGATCGGCAAAGACACGGCGGCCCGTCAAGGTGCCGTCATCTTCTATATGGAAGGCGGTCAGGCGCTTGCCCCAGCTTTCGGCAACTATCAGAGTTTTGCCATCAGGTGTCACCACCGGGCCATTGGGGAAATGTAAACCGTTGGCTACTTCCCGGGCCTTGCCCTCGGCTGTGACCAGTACCAGTGCGCCGGGCTTGAATTCCTCCCCGGCAAACAGGTCGTAGCCCATGCTGCCGACGTAGGCATTGCCTTTTTTATCTACGACCATATCGTTAATTTCGCCTTTCACCAGTGCACTGATGTCCGCGTGGAGCACCAGCTTGCCATCGACGATGCGTTTCAGTGACCGATCCTTCATGGATACCACCAGCGGCGTGCCATCCGGTAAAAAACCGATGCCTGAAGGCCGGGTTGGCACCTCGGCCATGACGGTTCGGGAGCCATCCGGGGCGATGGTGTAGACTTTTTTCCCATTGACATCGGAAACCCAAAGTAGGCCATCGCGCCAGCGCGGCCCCTCGAGAAATGTAAAGCCGTCGGCGAATACCTTAAAGGTGTGGTTGGTCATGGCGAGTAGTTCCTGAAATTAATAGATGCTTGTTGGCGCGGCAATACTGGCGGTGGCGGGAAACCCGCAGCCCGGCGTACACAGAGAGTTTGTGTTACTGCGCCAACTGAACCCCAGAATTTACCGCTCGATAGTTTTTACTGATTTGGACTCTACTGCAAAAAAGTGGGTATTGTCACCTGCTTAAGGCAACAAGTTTCTTGCGCGTGTCTGGATTTGCCCGTCTGGGTTTGCGGTGGCTACCCATTATCAGTTTTGCGTCTATACTCAGGGTTGACGAAACTTGTAAGCACCAAACAAGCACCAAAAATGGCAGCCCTTGAGATGATTGTCTGGTTGTTTAGTAAAACGACGCAGCGCTGCTCGACGGGCACTAAAAATTACATAACTGACGTTAAATGAGGTGATAAAAATGGCGAGTTCAGCTTTGGCAGTATCTGGAGATCAACCCACATTGACCCGTAACGAGCAATTAACACGGGATTTTTTTTCCGCATGGGAACGTGCTGACGAGAATGGCATTGTCGCAGCTTTTGCCAGCGATGCGGTGTACCACAATATTCCATTCAAGCCAGTGAGTGGTCTGGATAATATTCGCAAGGCGGTTAATGGCTTCCTTAAAACCGGCGAGAATATGACGTTTGAGCTGTGTAAGCTGGTGGTGGCTGGCGATACCGTGGTGACCGAGCGTGTTGATGGATGGACGCATAAGGGCGAGCGGAAAAGTCTTCCAGTCATGGGTATTCTGGAGTTTGATAAGGCCGGAAAAATCTCAGGCTGGCGGGAATACTTTGATGTAAAAACTTTTACCGGCAGTTAAACCGACAGGCCCAGTTCAGACAAAAACCCGGCTAACGCCGGGTTTTTGTATTTAGGCAGAAGGCTTTTATTCTTTCAGCCCGCTATTCTTTCAGCCCGCGAAGTACGTTACGCATGCTTTCGGCGACCGATGAAAAGGCGTCCCGATGTGGTTTGGCCTGACTGAGATCGCATATTTCATCGAATCGAGCGGATATGTCATCAGGGCTTGGTGGTGTCCTGGCACCGAAGTAAACACCAGCGCCCTCGACGATGCCAATTTTTGAGTAGTAGCCGGCACCGGCTGAAATAATATCGCCCGAACCCGTGTGCTGCTCGGCGGCGAGCAGGCCGACCACCGCAGTGACAAACTCCGGTTTTAACAGTGGCCCGGTTTTGTCATCCATGGCGTCCCGCGACATTCGTGTCATAGCCATCGGGGCGATGGCGTTAACCGTGATACCGCGCTTGCGACCCTCCAGAACCAGCGAATTCATCAGGCCGACCAGGGCAATTTTTGCCGCGGCGTAGTTACTCAGGCCGTGACCACCATACAGCCCGGCGGCAGAGGTGGTCATGATAATGCGACCGTACTCCTGATCTATCATGTGTTGCCACGCGGCTTTGGTGCAGTGGACGGACCCCATCAGGTGGACATCCAGCACCGCCCTGAATTCAGCCATGGTCATTTTGCGAAAGCTATTTTCGATGTTGTTACCGGCGTTGTTTATCAGGATGTCGATCTTGCCGAACTGGTCCAGCGCCGTTTGAATAATGGCTTTGCCGCCCGCTTCATCGGCCACGGAATCGTAGTTGGGCGCCGCGACGCCGCCCGCGTCGGTGATTTCTTTCACTACGGCATCAGCCGCGGCATTGGAGCAGCCTTTACCTTCGACGGTGCCGCCGAGGTCGTTGACAACAACCCTGGCGCCGCGACTGGCAAGGAACAGCGCGTGACTGCGGCCAAGGCCCGCTCCGGCTCCGGTGATGACTGCGACTCGGCCTTCATAATTGATGCTCAAAATATTATCTCCCTGTGTTGTGTTGGATCCAGACAGCTGGATCGTGGATGCGTCTAGATAACTCGTTGCCAGGCGTATTGTATCGGCTCAGGCGTCGATCAGACGAAATATGCTGACCAAACTGGCAAGCGGTGACCGGATCCGTAAAACGCGTTTATCGCGTCGCTTATTCGAGCTCAGCACGGACACACGGCCGTTTTTAATTCTGGCAATAGAACGGGGATCGCCGATGTGATCGGAGGGGCCTGGCGAACCCCTGGTTATCACGGTGTGGACACCTCCACGGGGACAAGCCGGAGTTTCAGGGTGACCCACTCCTGGTCTGCAGTTTTCACTTCCCTGGGTTCCGCAAGCAGCACGCGGGCGGGATTCAGCTCGCCGTCGGCGAGAAGGGTGGTGCGTATGATCTGCGCTCTTGCCTGGGCCAGGTCTGCTAGTTGCTGTTCGCCAACTACTTCCGATGACAGTAAACGGTTCCGCAGTTCCATCGTGTATGCCTGCTCATCCAGTGCTGGCTTGCCTGTGGGGTTATCAGTCGGTGGCAGGGTGTGTGTGGCCTGGAGTAACGCCAGCGGTGAGTCGGGGTAACGCTCGGTGAACAGTGATTCCAGCAGCTTGCGCAAATCACCGTCGAGCAGGGTTTCGCGCCCATCAATGCGGATATCAATGGGGCCATCAGTGCGCTGGCCGTCACCCAGGTTGTCGATGAGGGTATTGCGTAGCTGTATTGATTTAAGCGCAGGTACATCGATAAGAGGAGCGGTGATGCCGCTGATCTCGATGCCAAGTTTTGGACGTAACTGGAGAGCTTTTTCCAACTGCGTGAATTTTTCAAGTTCGGGTGGCGTCAGGTCTGCGCGCCCGGCGAGAAACTGAACTTCACCGAAATTATCTGAGGTGATGCCTATAATTTTCCCCAGTAACCGAAACGGCGCAGTTATAGCGCTAGTGATCATGCCGACAACGGCTTCCCTGATGACACTGCCGAGCTTAAACTTCGGGTCATTGACATCGCCGCTCACCGGTATATCGGCGCGGATAATGCCGTTGGCGTCTTTGAGGAGGGCCACAGCCAGGTCTAACGGTAAATTTGTTGTGCCAGGCCCCGCCAGTTTTTTGCCAAGCTGCAGATCGCTCAGCACGATGTTGTTCTTGCCATGCAGTTTGCCATTTTCGATAGCGTAATGAAGACCCATCGTCAACTTACCCTTGTCTATTTTACGTCCCGCGAAACGGGCGCTGTAAGGCGACATGTTGGACATCTGCAGGTTACGAAATTCGATTTTTATATCTGTGAAAGCGAGCGGATCAAACAGGTTCGCGCTACCGTCGATTCTGGCCAGACCGTATTTATTGACCTGGCCTTCCAGTTTGACAGTTGCTGGTTGCGTGCTGTCGGTGGCAATCGTTGAAATAGCGCCGTTCAGATTTTTGATATGGGTGGCAAAGGGCAGTGGCAGCGACAGGTCAGAAAAATCCATTGCGCCATCGTTTACAAGAATGCCGGCAAGTACCACTTTTAGGGGTTCCGGACGTGTCCCCGAACTGTCAGTTTGAGCCCCATCAGCATTTTCCTTGTTCTCGATCCTCAACGTGGACAGATTGGTGGTCTTGTCCGCGAAAATCGCCAAGCGGCCGAAGGGTTTGTCAAAGTTTAGCCTGGAAATGTGCAGGCTATCTGTCGCTTCGCTGGCATTCAGATTCAGGTCGAAGTGATCGATGTCCAGTTTGTTCCAGGTCAACAGTGGCTCGTTATCCATTGTATGCAGGGCAAGATTGGATACCTGAACCTCGCCTTTGAGCGTCAGTCTTTTATCCTCCAAAAGGGCAAGCTCCAGGTTGCTAGCAAGGACGCCGTTCTGGAGCTGCACATGGGCTGCCTGTGTTACATAGGGTTGCCCTATGGTGAGAGGAATGTCATGCGCCTGGGCTTTTGCATCGAGGGTAAATGTCGGGAATACAGTGAGCCTGCCGTCAATGCCGAACTGTCCTCCGGCCGTCAGGTTCCCGGTCGCGTTGAAGGGCACCGCCGCCTCCCGAGTGCCGAAATCGCTGAGCTGAATCTGCAAATTGCTGATTCCGATGTTGCCGGGCGGGTCGATGCTTTGATCGGAGAAACTGAGCCGGGCATTATTAACGGTTGCCTGGTCTATGCCGAATTGCCACCCGGGGCCCGGATTTTCGGATTTGCTGTCATCGGGTTCGGCGGGGATCAGGTCAGCCAGGCTCAGGCCGCCACCTTTATCTCGCCAGGCGGTGATAGCCGGTTCGTCGATACGCAGGCTGGTGAATTGCAGGGTTCGTTCCGGGTAGCGCAGGGTTCCGCCCATTAACGCGAATTTCGTGATCGTCAGAAATTCGGTTGGCGGCGTTAATCCGCTTAGCAGGACTTTGTCCAGCTCAAGTGCGAGCTGATCAAGTTGGGCACGAAGGGCGCCGTTACTGTCTGACTGTATCTGGTAGTTAAAGTCACTGGAAAGTGTGACATCCATGGTCGCAAGCGCATCCGCAGGCAACAGAGGTTGTAGATAGGCAATCAGGTAATGCAGTCTGGCGTTTTTTAACGACAGTTTTCCCGCTGCGTGAAGCGGCGCCAGCGCGAGGCTGCCCTCCCAATGCAGGCGGCCATGACCGGGTAATTCGATGGTGGCATTTTGTTGCGCCGATTGGTTGGGTAAGGTACTGAGCTCCTGAATCACGATGTCGATGGGACCCAGTTGCAGTTCCAGCGATGTTGCCGGAACGTCATCCCTGAGCGCGACCTGGCCTTTGGTGACCAGCAGGTTGTGAATGAGCAGGCGAGGCAGGTTGCTATCATTTTCGTCAGCGGCCTGGCTAGCGACTTTGTCGGCGCGGCCGTCGGAGATATCTTTTAGTAAACGACTCAAGCGTGAGTCATTTGCAGCAAATCGCTGGACATAGACGTAGGGTTCTTCGAGGCGAACCTCGTTGAAAGTCCAGGCCCTGTTGAACAGGCTGATCAGCTCGAAGTTAACAGAAAACTGAGTGAACGCCGCTAGCCTGACACCATCTGTGTCATGAACCTCAAAACCGTGCACCGTCAGGCTCAGTGTATAGGGATTAAACTTAACTACCTCAATCTGGGCGCTGCGACCGAGATCATGTTCAAGCAGGCGGACAACGCCATTTTTGACACCGTAAGGCACCAGCAGAAATCCCATCAGGGTATACAGCAGTAGTGCCAGGATTAGCCAGAACGACAGGTGTCGAGGGCTTAAGTACTCAGTCAGCCTGCGGAACTTCGCAGAAAATGTCCCTGTCGCGGCAGTTTTGCTTGTGTGATCCATAAGAAGAAGGTGAATCCCGCTGGGAAAAGCTCAGGTTATCACGACAATGTCGCTGCAGTTTGCGGTTTCAGTATATAGCCTGCGTTTGACTGCGTGGGTCGATAAGCATTTTGGATAACAGGCAATCTGGATAGAGGCAGATTGGACAGAGGTACGTGGGATCGGCGCACATATCCGTTGTGTTATTGATGATAAAATTGTTCGGTCACGCAAACATTTTTTACCTGATTTACGCGGAGAAAGGAATTTTTATGGAGCCAGCCGGTTAGCCTTTCAATAGAAATCACCGTGTTGTTAACAGCCGTAGCCTTTGTTGCAGGATATATTTCGTCCATTGCCGGGGCTGGCGGTCTGCTGACCTTGCCGCTGCTGCTGTGGACCGGCCTGCCGCCTGTTCAGGCCCTGGCCACCAACAAGGTGCAGAGCGCGCTGGGAACCTTGTCTTCAACCTGGAATTTTTTCCGCAAGGGACACCTTCATCTGCGCGAGTTAGTGCCCGCTATTGTATCGGCGTTGATTGGTTCTGTCGGGGGTACGCTAGTCGTACAGCAGGTTGGTAATGAAGTCCTGGTCAGGCTCATTCCGATCATGTTGATTGCAATCGCGATCTATTTTCTTTTCTCGCCGCGTATTGCCGACCATGCCACGCGGGCGCGGATCTCGCACCTGCAGTTTGCCGTAATCGTGGCTTTGCCAATGGGGTTTTACGGCGGATTTTTTGGTCCCGGTATGGGGTCTATTTTCCCGTTTTTATTTGTTTGGCTGTGTGGTTACAGCCTTCCTAAAGCGACCGCCCAGACTAAAATGATGGTGTTGACCATCAATGCTACATCAGCCACATTGTTTATTGCCGGGGGCCACGTGCTGTGGGATTTGGCGGCGCTGATGTCCACCGCGCAAATGCTTGGCGCGCGCCTTGGTTCCAATGCGGTGATGAGTCGTGGCACCGGCTTTGTCCAACCGGTGATAATCACAGTGACGGTGGTTATGGCGCTTAAGCTACTGGTATGGCCATGAATTATTTATTGACCTTATTGTTAACATTGAGCTTTGTGCTGGTTGCCATGTGGGTGTTTATGCGGGTGGGTACACCGGTTTACCGGATCGACCGAAAAAACATTATCACCTTGCTCGAACTGGTTATGGACGGGACCGCGACGGAGAATGACTGGCAGGTGTTTATCGGTATTCCGCTGCGGCACGACAATGAGTTACAGGACATACAAAAGCGCTGTGTAGCTTTGACCGAGGCCGAATATACCGGCGAGCAGGGCGACCGGCTGTTTAGTCCAAGGGGCCTGGCTGAACTGAAAAAATTGCTCACAGAATTAAAAATACAGGAAGACATCAATGAATAATCTCTCCTCCGCCACGCGGTTTATCTTGATCGCCGCGGCGTTTGTGGTGCTGGTAGCTGGCATGAAGACCGCCGAACCCCTGTTAGTGCCATTTTTACTGTCCGTATTTATCGCGCTGATATTTTCCCCGCCGCTGGTTTGGCTTAAATCTCTCAGGGTTCCCAATGTGCTGGCGATTGTGCTGATCGTGTTGTTTGTCATGGCGCTGGGCACCTTGATGGGCGCGGTGGTGGGCGCCTCGATCCGCGATTTTCGCGGTAACCTGCCGGAATATCAGCTTCGCCTGGAGAGTATGAGCGAGATTTTGCTCCAGTGGCTGGCCGACAGGGGCATCGTACTCGACAGTGAACAATGGCGGCAGACGGTCAACCCCAGTGTGGTGATGCAGATGGCTGGCAATACGTTGGCTTCGTTTGGCAACGTGATGACCAACGCCTTCCTGATTTTATTGACAGTGATTTTTATTCTGGCGGAGGAGGTGGGTTTTCGCGAAAAACTGGTCCAGGCCCGCGGCGGTTCGCAGGATTCGATCGCTGCCATTGCGAGTTTCACTAGCAGTGTTAATCGTTATGTGGGTCTGAAAACCGTGCTTAGCCTGTTGACGGGTTTACTGGTGATCATCATGCTGTGGGCGATGGGTGTCGATTACCCGGTGATGTGGGGTTTGCTGGCCTTTATGCTTAACTTTGTGCCCACCATCGGTTCGATTCTGGCCGCTGTACCAGCGGTTTTGCTGGCGCTATTGCAACTCACTCCCTGGATGGCCGGTATGGTTGGGCTGGGCTATGTGGTGATCAATGTGGTGGTTGGCAACGTGCTGGAAACACGGCTGATGGGTAAGGGGCTTAACCTGTCGCCGTTAGTGGTGCTTTTGTCACTGGTCTTCTGGGGCTGGGTGCTTGGTCCGGTCGGCATGTTGCTGTCGATTCCGCTGACCATCCTTGTCAAAATCGGTCTGGAAAGCGATGCGGATACCCGTTGGCTGGGCATTATGCTGGGTGCGGGAGAGGCCATCGGCGACAACGAAGTGCCGCAGGGTTACCCGGATGAAAATTCTCATGAGAACCCCTGAGAATGTTCTTAGAACGCTGGTTATTCAAATAAAATCACAGATGGAATGAGGCACAGCTTGAAAACGTCTGCCACCCAGGCTGGGCAGCCTGGTACGGACCCGCATGCCTTGCTCAGACAACTGAATTGTTCGCTGGGTGATTTGCTTGATAATGTGTATCTTAAACGTACCGATATTTCGGTGTCGTCGGCCCTGACTAAGGCGGCTATCACGCTGTGGTTGATCGATCCCGCTGGCATGGGTGCGCCGCTTACGGAGCGCGAAACCAGCGATGTCTTTGCTAATCCACCCTACTGGAGTTTCTGCTGGGGCAGTGGCCTGGCGCTGGCACAACGGATTCTCACTCAGCCCGAGTGTGTGGCGGGCAAAACTGTACTCGATTTTGGCTGCGGTTCCGGGGTCGTGGCGATTGCGGCGGCGCTGGCCGGCGCAGCTCGTGTCATTGCCTGTGACCTGGATCAGCAGGCCCTGGCTGCCACGGCTCTGAATGCGTTTGAAAATAATGTCGTGGTGGAATTTCTGCATGACTTTAATCGGCAGAGCGAGTCAGTTGACGTGCTCTTTGCCGCCGACGTTTTGTATGACCCGCAAAACATGATGTTATTGCAGCGCTTTTGTCAGTGTGCGGGGACAGTCGTTGTGGCTGATTCGCGGGTTAAAAATTTTAACCAACAGGGCTTCGCTCTCATCGATCAGGTGCGGGCCGTGACCGTACCGGATTTAGGTGAGTATGAGGACGTCAAACAGGTGCGGTTTTATCAGGCGGGAGGGCAGTAACGGTGTCTAGCAAAACGATTAAGTTGACTGACGAGTTGTACACCTACCTGCAGAACGTATCGCTGCGTGAAGCCGAGGTGCTGCAGGAGTTGCGCGCCGAAACCGCAGGCATGCCCATGGCGGTGATGCAGATCGCGCCCGAGCAGGGCCAGTTTATGGCCTTCCTCGTGAAGCTTCTGGGCGCCCGAAAAACCATCGAAGTGGGCGTATTTACTGGCTACAGTGCGCTGGCTGTCGCGCTCGCTTTGCCTGCAGAGGGACGGATGATAGCTTGCGATATCAACCGAGAATACACCGACATCGCGAAACGTTACTGGCGACGAGCAGGGGTGGCGGACAGGATCGACCTGCGCCTGGGGCCCGCCAGCGAGACGCTGCAACAGCTGATCGATGGTGGTGAACAGGCGAGCTATGATTTCGCATTTATCGATGCGGATAAAACCGGCTACCGGCAATACTATGAGCAATGCCTGGTATTGCTCCGCCCCGGCGGGGTGATCGCTGTTGATAATGTGTTGTGGGGCGGGTCGGTGATTGATCGAAATGATCATAGTGAAGATACCCATGCTATTCGTCAGTTCAATAGCTTTGTAAAGACCGACGAGCGAGTGGATGTGACCATGCTGCCGGTTGCCGACGGTTTGACCTTACTGCGCAGACGCTAGCCGCGATACCGGTCTCGGCCAAACCCACGCATCAGGATGAATAGAGTGCGAGGCTTCTTCCCCGGTCTGGCGACATGCCCTTGCGCGTTGCCGTGGGTTTTAGCATGGATCGACCGGGTACTGGTGTTGCTAGCAGATTGCAGGATAATGCCGCCATGGAAACCGGACAAATACCTGCGATTCAATTAAAACAACAACGTAAAATTATTCATTGCGATTGTGACTGCTTTTATGCGGCGGTGGAGATGCGTGACGATCCCTCGTTGGTGAATGTGCCGATTGCAGTCGGTGGTGACGCGTTGCGCCGCGGGGTGGTAGCCACCTGTAATTATCAGGCTCGGGAATTCGGCATTCATTCAGCGATGCCCACCGCGCGGGCTTTACGCCTGTGTCCATCACTGGTGGTGATAGCGCCTGATTTCAACAAATACCGCGCGGTGTCCCAACAGATAAGAGATATATTTAATACGTTTACGGACAAGGTAGAGCCGCTGTCGCTTGACGAAGCCTTTCTCGATGTCAGCGAATCTACCGATTTCAGCGGCAGCGGCACCCTGATCGCCCAGGAGATTCGTCGGCGGGTTAGGCAGGCCGTGGGTATCACTATTTCTGCGGGCGTAGCGCCCAATAAATTTCTGGCAAAAATAGCCAGCGACTGGAATAAGCCCGATGGTCTGTTTGTCATCACCCCGGATCAGGTCGATGGGTTTGTACGGCGGTTGCCGGTGGGCAAACTGTTCGGTGTCGGCAAAGTCACCGAAAAAAAAATACACGAACTCGGCGCGACCACCTGTGGAGAGTTGCGCGCGTTCAGCCTTGTCGAGCTGAGTGAGCGTTTTGGCGTCATGGGCAAGCGCTTGCATGATTTGTGTCGCGGCAATGACGATCGGGAAGTGAAAACCGACCGACGGCGAAAATCCCTGAGTGTTGAAACAACCTTTGCTACTGATTTGCCCGACGTTGCCGCTTGCCAGAATCAGCTGCCCGACTTATTCGAAAAATTTCTCGTCCGGCATGAAAAAATTGATAATAAAAATATGCGGCAGTTCCTCAAGTTGCGCTTCGATGATTTCACCATAACAACCATCGAGAGGCAGTTAGTTGATGGCGTGAGTCTGGCCGGTTATCAGCGGCTATGTGAAGAGGCCTGGCGGAGAAAATCCCGGCCGGTGCGCTTGCTTGGTATCGGTGTCAGGTTTCTCGACAACGGCAGTAATGACGGTCAGTTCAGCCTATTTGATTAAGTGCTGTTAAGCCAGCAGTCATGTGGGCCTGTGCGACTTTGTGCGGCTTTAATGTCCCGTTGGATATTGGCGCTGGGCTATTAACAGGGCTACCCATAATTCATATGGCGGACACCTTCTTCACCACCATGTCGGCAGCAAGCGACACCCTGGTGAGTTTATCGCGGGTTCTGTCCCTGGTTTTTTACTGTTTGCAATGCAATTGAACTGGATTAAGCTAAGCTCATCGTAAGCACCTGATAAATGCCTGATGTGCGTTGCCGTGAGATTTGATCAAGATGGAATAGCAGTCTGATTAAACGATTAACGTTACTAAACTGCGAATGTTGTAACACTCGGCCTTTAAATACTCAGGCTCTATAACATAGAGGAGAGTGGTTATGACTGTTGAGCAAGCCGAGGCAAAACCTTACATTGGCACTGTTAGTAAGGATTCTTCTAGTAAGGATTCTTCCGGTAGCAAGGACTCTTCAGGTGGTCATGTCGTAAATGATAGCGGCATCTCCAGTAACGATGCGCTGGCAAAGGGCGATTTTGATCCTATTACCGCCGAGGTGATTCGTTCTTCCTTCGACAACATTGCCCGTGAAATGAGTGTGGTATTACTCCGCACCTCTGGATCGCCGGTGCTTACCGAATCAAAGGACTTTTCGACAATTCTTTTTGATGCAGACTGTAATCAGCTCGGTGTGGTGGGTTACCTGCTGTATCACCTGGCCAGGTCCCGACTCGGTGTTCGGGCTGTTGCCAAAGCCCGCTACCCTCACGATGTTAAACCTGGTGACGCTTTCGTCTG
>JBFJZC010000061.1:0-11868 GCA_041622295.1 Porticoccaceae bacterium | reverse complement strand
TCGATTACAACGAGGAGAGACCACACGATTCACTGGGCGACATGACGCCCTTAGAGGCAAGACAACAAGCCGCCGAAAACTCTATTTATGAACTGTCTACTTGACGGGGAAGCTTACGTGTACACTTCAGCACTCTGCTTTACGTTTATGCCTTACCGCCATAAAACGTTCGTAAAAGTACGAAATCCATAAAAAAACCCCGCTGCTGCGGGGTTTTTTTCATAGCACTCTAGTTACACAACACTCGATAGTTTTAAACCCTAGTATTGATACTGTAATTCAACACCGACTTCACGGCCTTTTGCCAGCGGTGCAAACACAGACAGATTCGGAGCTACCGTAAACCTCGTGGTCGCCACTTCGTCGTCGAGTAAATTCTTACCAAACAACGTCACCGTCCATTTGCCGTCCGGCGTTGAGTACGCCACTCCAGCATCAAGGATATCAGCGGAACGTAGTGGGTCGACATTAGAATCGTTCCAGTACGCCGCAGCACGATGCTTGTGGCTCATACGTAGTGATACCAAACCGCTTTCAAGGGGGATATCGTAGTTAGCGCCAGCCTGCCAACTCCACGGCGAGAGCCGGGGAAGATCAAGCGCCTTATCGCCACTGTCGATGAAGCCGTCGCGGTTCAGGTCTGCTCCAACCTTATCATAGGTACCATCCATATAACCGGCCGAAAGGTTGACCAACAAGTTGTCGCCAAACAACACCTGCAAGTCCATCTCGCCGCCTATCACTGTAGCATCGGCGGTATTTCGAATTTCCTGGACAATATTACCGGCAATATTGAAAATTGTTTCACGCTGCATATCTTCTATTTTGTTATGGAACACAGCGAGATTAAGTTTTACACGGCCATCATTCCATTCTGACTTGGTACCGATTTCATAAGAATTTTGCACCTCTTGATCATAAGGTCCCGGCGTCGCGGTCGCGCTGGTATTCCGCAGATTGTAGCCGCCACTGCGGTGACCCTTGGTGTAACTGAAGTAAGCGTGGGAACTCTCGTTGTAGAACCACTGTAAACCAAACTTCGGCGTGAAGGCTGACCAGTCATCATCATCGAAAAAATCGGCGGTGCAAGTCGTGGAATTGAAGTCACATGGGAATGTATTGACCACGCCCCTGGCGATATCGGCTTCTTTCTCCTCCTGAGTGTAACGTGCTCCCAGGATCAGCGACACGGAGTCCGTCAGTCGGTATTCGCCTTGCGTAAATACCGCCCACGTCTTGTGATCGATGTTCCCGCCAAAGTTCTGCCCCGCAGTTCCGGGTAACTCTCTCGCCTCCACATAGCTCTGGTTTTGCGTGAAGTAGAAAGTTCCAACTGTCAGGTCCATACGCTCATCCAGAAACGTACCCGCAAACCGCAGTTCGTTACTGAACTGATCCTGTTCTGTAGAGCCCGCGAGGTTAAATCGAAGCACATTATTTGTGCTATCGATATCAGCGTCATTGGTCTGCTCGAAATCACGGTAGGCAGTAATATTGGTAATCGTGCCATCGCCAAAGGCTACGTCATAATTAGTTTCCCAGATAATATGATTCCAGCGCGCCTTGTTGAAGCCTTCATTATTGTTGTCCAATTCAAAATCACCCAGGGCAGGGTTGGCCAGGTTTTTACTGGTAGAACCATCCCCTTCAAGCTCACCCCGTTCGAAAAGGAAAGTCGTTTCAAGGTCTTCGGTGAGAGTCCAGGTAACGGCCGGACGAATGACATAGGTTTCGGATTCGCCAAAGTGATCGTTATTAGTCGCTTTATTGTCAAAGTAGCCGTTGTCATCGCGATAATAAACCGCAAGTTTGCCTGCGAGTACATCTGGAACCAGCGAACCGGTCACAGAAGACGCATACACTTGATCGTTATCCCCCGTGACGCTGGCCTTGGCCCGCATATCAAACTCATGGCTCGGTCGGCGTGTGCGCATACTTACTGCGCCACCTGTTACGTTGCGGCCAAATAGTAAACCCTGTGGCCCGCGCAACACTTCGATACTTTCGAGGTCGAAGGTGTCCATAATCACACCCCAGGTCATGCCGTAATACATGCCATCGACAAACACCCCTACCGTGGGGTCAACAGAAGGAATCGAGCTATTGACGCCCTGGCCCCGAATCGTGAAGTTTGCAGTACCTTTCGACGTACCCACCCCATCCAGCGCCACGTTTGGCATTGAATAGGTTAAGTCGTCGACGCTGCGCACTTGCAAGGCGTCGAGCTGGTCGCCGCTGTACACATTCATAGCAATCGGAACATCCTGGACTTCTTCCGCCTTGGATTTTTTCTGGGAAGTGGTCACCACTTCCTCCATTAATATCGCGGTTGCGCCTCTGGGTTTTGGTGCAGCGACGGTCTCTTCGCCGTTCGCTGCAGTGGCTACGGCAGGCACTTTATCAGCACTTAGCGATAGCCCCGCATAAGTAAATCCGGAAACCGCTATTATAGCGGCAGCTAGTGGTCTAATTTTTAGTGAACCGACCATAAAGACATTCCTCTGTTTGGTTTATCGTACTTTCTTAACTATCAAAAATAACCCTCAGTAAAGGCAAGCTATCTGCCTTTACTCTTTTCTGGAACCGATAACTCCAGTTATTATGCAGGCAATTTTTCGTCCTCAACCCGCCAATAAAACGCACCTACACCCATGATAAGCAATATCTATGTTTGCACGGCGCGCTTTGAGCCTACCTCATTATATTTTTATACCTGGTATTACTGTCTTACTTGCATAGCTGTCTCACTTGTATAGCAGCCCAATGAAAGCATAGTAGCTCAATGGACCAAGTTTTCAACCGTCACTCACCATATATAACAGCACGTTACATAGCAAAGCTTTTGCTAGAACTCATCAGTCAGCCGTTCATCTCTTTCTTCTACACAAAGCAGGGATAAATTCTTTACGGTACGATTTTCGTAAGGGGTCTGCAGCAGACCTCGCCACTACTCTAATAAAGACTTGCCCAACCTAGGCCTTTGCACACCCCGATATAGTTGCGCCCATTTCACGAAGCTGATCGCGACGTGCGCCTTCTCGCTTAGCGTACTCGATCCACCTCAACGCGTACTTTTCGCTGCGCTTATCCTGGGCCGCCTTTTCAAAGGCGCTGGCCGCGTCCTGATAGCAATGCAGATTAAGCTGCGCGTTGCCAAGCACCATATAAGTCAAATCCCTACGCTGGAGTCCACCCTTGTTAAGGGCGTTACGCGATGCCCTGACCGCTTGTGCATCTTCACCGATATCCAGATATACCCCGGCAAGACGACCCCAGATTTTTCCTTGGTCTGACAGTTTGGCCGCCTCTTCAAGTACCGGCCGGGCTTTCTTGCCATCTTGCGCCTGTTGCCACGCATGCCCCAAAAACTCCATGTTTTTGGCGGTTTTTTTAATCAAACCGTCCTTAAGCCCCTTTTCGACAACGCGCGCCGCCAGGAAGGGGGCATCGGCACCGGTGAACAGATAGGCGAGGCTCAGGAGCTCGCGCTCTTTATCGAGGTTTTTGGAAAGGTAGACCACTTCTGTTGCCACCAACTGGTTAATATCCTGATTAAGTTCGCCATACATGCCCCCCAGTTGCCGCCAATAGCTATACTTGGGGTAGTGTTTGATGAGTTTTTTAAGCACAGATACGACCTGCCGGTAATCCTTGTTTTCGTAATAAATAACGCGCTGTAGCCCCCACCAGTTCTCCTTCGGCAAGGTTCCTTTACTCTCTGTTTCGGCGATAGCCTCACTAACCAGGCGTAATGCATCCCGTTTGCGATTTAACTGGTAGTAGGTCTGCGCCAGTAAAACCTTGGCATCCGCGCCAACGACGTCGGATTGCTTCATCCAGGTTTCCAGATAACGCGCCGCATTGGTGTAATCTTCAGTCGCAAAATATAGCTGAGCTATAGAATAGTAAACGCTGATTTTCAATCGTTCATCTGTTTCAGGTTCGGCAATAACCTTGCTGTAGGCATTAATCGCGTCTTTTAATTTGTCCTGGGAATAATAAACATAGGCGAGGAAGTTCCAGATCTGGGATTTTTCGTAGCTGGACGTACAGCTGCTGCCCAGTGACTCACGCAACAGGGAACTGGACTGCGTCCAACGCTCGGCTTCCATCTCAAGCTGGATCTGCTCAAGTTTTTTCCCACATTTCTGCCCCACGGCATAGCGTTTTTTTGTTTTAGTATTTTCAAACTTCCGCTCATCCTTCTCATCTGCGGCCTGCACCAGGCTCAATATAGGGCCCTGAGACAAACCACCAATAGATACCAGTACCTGCACGGCGACAAGCAGCACAAACGATGCGAATACTCGCGTACCGGCTTTATGCAGAGCACCGTCGCAAGCCTTTAAGGAGAGACTCTCTTTCACCACGTTAACCTGCCCACTTATCAATTAATTTTCTAACTGAAAGGTAAATTTATACATAACTCCGGGTACTTCCTCAGCTTTCCCATCGACAACTCTGGGATTATATTTAAGTTTTGCTGCAGCCTTAAGGGCAGCGCGCCCAAAGCCAAAACTAGGTGGGTATTCTTCCATCAGAACAGGGTCACGAACGCCACCGGTCGCAGTAATAGTCACCTGGATAACTGCGTAGCCCTCCTTGCCCCGAGATAATGCACGACTCGGATAAGTAGGCTGGGGAACATAGAGGGGAATATAATCCGTATCGCGCGCAAAACCCCCGCCCAGACCAATGTTAATGCTCGAGCTTAAATCCGGTGCGGCGATACTAACCGCGGCCATATCGATTTCTATATCTACGTTTTGCTCAGGCAGATCCGGTGGTGGCTCGTCAGGTTGATCAGGCTTCTCAGGTTTTATCTCTTTGACGTTCTCGGTGACCTGTCGTTCAGGTTGCCAAATATCCGAGATTTTTCGCGCTGGCTGCTCGTCCAGCTCACTGTCATTATTGAGGATGAGTAAGTACATCAATACGGTAAGGACAAATGCGGCGAAAACACCAAACACGATGGCAAAACTGAGGCGGATTCCTTTATTCACTGCTGACTACTCATTCAGGGTAGACACCGATATGTCGGAAATACCGACCTCTCTTGCGTAATCAGCGACCAGGGCAATTTTCTCCACGGCAGCTTCACCATCTACCTGAATCACCAACCCGCCCTTGGGGTTTTCGGTATACAAACGCAACAGCTGCAATTTAACGAGGTTTTCTTTAACCAGATTTTTATCTATCCATATTTGACTGTTTGCGCTTATGCCAACCAGAATACCCGGCTTGGTCTTTTCAGCGGTTACCGTAACGGTTTTATCCACCTCAATACCCGGGGTTTTTATAAATGAAGCTGTCACGATAAAGAAAATAAGCATGATAAACACCACATCGAGCATTGGCGTTAGATCTATCGCCTGGGCTTGATCTTGTTCTCGGCCGTTAATTTTTCGCAGAAAGCGCGTTACCTGACTTCACCATTGGGTACTTAATCTGTAGCGACTCGCGTTGACGCTGACCTTAGTACTTTAATGCTCATCTACAGCCATGCGCTGATTAATCCATGGTCAGATTGTCTTCGAGCAGTTGTTTTTCACGCTTGGCTAACCTTTCCAGATACGTAAAACCGAATACCCCGGAAAGCGCTGCCACCATACCCGACATGGTAGGAATTGTGGCCATGGAAACGCCACTGGACATCGCCTTTGCGTCGCCACCGCCGGTCATGGCCATCACTTCAAACACCCTGATCATGCCGGTCACGGTACCCAGCAATCCAAACAAAGGCGCCAGGGCAATCAATGTCTTAATCAGGGGTAGGTATTGATCAATGCTCATATTAATCTGCGATATCAATTTGAGCCTTATCTGATGCGCTCTTTTCGATTTACGCTCTGGGCGCTCGGCCCAAATAGTCAAAACCTGCGCTAATTCCGTTCTTAAACCGGTCTTGTAGTACCAGACCCTCTCGAACAGGAAGGTCCACATCACCACGACTAGCGCCATGAGAAACCACAGCACCGTGCCGCCAAGATCCATGAAGTTCCATACGCCTTCCCAGATATCCTGCAAATGAAACATGGTCAGGATTTCTCCGCCTTCTCAGCGACAATCCCAACGCTTTGCTCTTCGAGGATATGCAATATTCTCTGTGCATACCCATTCACCCACATATGCATTAAGACGGTCGGAATAGCTACCACCAGACCCAACACCGTGGTGACTAACGCCTGAGAAATACCTCCGGCCATCATTTTTGGGTCACCAGCCCCGAATATTGTGATCTGCTGAAACACGACAATCATGCCCGTTACCGTTCCTAGCAAACCGAGCAGCGGCGCCACCATCGCGATAATCTTAAGGAAGTTTATGCCAAACTCAATTTTCGGGCGTTCCCTAAGAATTGCCTCATGAAGCTTAAGCTCCATGGATTCTGCATCCAGTCCAGTATTCTTTTCTGCTACCAGCAGGACTCTACCCAGAGGGTTATTATCCATTCCCTGAGCAGATTTAAGTTGTGCGTTGACTTTGCGTGATACGCTGGACAGAACCAGAAAGCGCCACAAGGCCAGCAAGATAGCAAGCACACCCACCGCGGAAATTATGTAACCAACCTCCTTCCCGTTGCGCCATTGCTCCGCTAGCGTAGGCGTATCGATCAGTGCTTTTAACAAACCACCGCCACTGGGGCCCGTGGGATCAATGCCGGTGAGGGTGAAGCCCTCGCTTGAGGCTTGCAGGGCTTTGGCAGCGTTGGTATAGGTCCTGGCTGGTTGTCGGGGTAGTTCCGATAACACGCCGCTGGCAGATGTGTACGTTAAATAGTTGCCCTCTGACAGTAAATTAAAGCTGCCAATACGAACCACTTCCTGATTGGTTTTTTCGCCGTTTGCGCGGATAAACTCTGCCGGAAAACGCACTACTTTACCCGCCTCAATCATCTCTCGATGAATTTCAAACCACAAACCCTCAATTTCTTCCAGGGTAGGTAGCCGGGTATTGCTGCTCATTTTCTGGATAAGTGCTTCCAGTTTCTCGGTACGCCCTGGGTATTGGACACTGACGATAGACTGCTCCATAGTGACCACCGCGTCACCAGCAGTAGATGTCAGGTGGCCAAACAATTCTTTTAATGAACCGAGGCGGCGTTGCAGTAGCTCCGTTTGAGCGTCCACTTTAACTTCGTTTTCCGCAAAGAGTTTTTCGAGCTGCTCGCTTTTACGCTCCTCCGTCGCTTTAGCAGATTTAGCCTGCTGCAACAGCGTTTGCTGTTGCGCCTTAGCGTTCAGAAATGCCTGTTCTCGCTGTCGATGCTCGGTGGATTCACTCACTTTTGCGCTTTGTATAAGCTTTAACAATTCATCCAGGGAAGCCGCCTGCTCAGCACCGTAACTGGCACCCACGACGAACAAACTGCCGGCAACGAGGACTTTGATAATGCGCTGAAAATGAGCCTTCATTGTGCGGCCTCCGGAGACGAAATGGGTAGCTCTAGCATGTCAATCGCCGCCTGCTTCTTAGCGATTCGAACACCCTTGGCCGTAGCGGATCTGTATTCCCCTGAGTTCAAAGGTTGCCATTGGTTAGCACGGGCGTCCCAGACACCACTTTGATTCTGATCGGCGGTCTGATAGAGCAGGGCGATACGGCCAACGCGAAAAAACGTGACCTGCCGTTCCTGACCGTCAACGGGTAGCAGCCCAGTGTATTGCTCTATCGTATTGCCGTATCCCGATTCAATATCGTACAACTCCAGAACCTGACGAAATTTCTCTGCAGCACTAAATCGCGTCGCCGCCAAATTGGTTCGCACCTGGGCGATGCTTTCCAGACGCATGTCACGCTGAAAGGGCAAATCCAGACTCACATACTGCTCAAGGGCATCGAGCATTTTAATCGACAGGGGCATGATCTGCCGCTCAATGACCGTGGCGTTTTCTATGGATTCCTCAATGTCCGCGAGGGTTTCCTCCTGGTTTTCTACCTGCTTTTCAAGCTGTGCGTTATATACCTGCAAACCTTCAATTTGCTTGTTGACTACCCGAAAGTCCTGGAGGATATCGTAGGTCTGATCCGCCAGTTTATCGATGCGTTTCTGGGAACTTTTCGCAGCGGCAGTCTTGTCGGCCCCCGCCTGCAATACCGAATCCACCTCGGCGGCCAAGACAAACCCACTGCCCGCCATGCACGCCACCGCAACAGCACCTGCCAGGCTCAACCTGGATAAAACGTTTTTCATATCAAACCCCGTTACATCTATACGCAACACTCAGCTACAGATCATCACGACTCCGACGCGCTTATGCCGAGGTGACGTGATGGTGAAACCTGCATGCAGCAGTGACGACACTATAATTATTTATTGCTTGGTGTTACTAGTCGCAGAATCTTATCTTTTTTAGTTACCCGCTGCTAAATTTACCTACTTGCCAACTCCTTTTTACTTACCAACTTCTCCTTCTAGCCTACCAACTTCAATTTTTCTTTATAACGATTTTATTTATTTTCTTGCGCGGTATTTACGCGCCTAAAAGCTGTGGTTATCTACGTTCATACAAACCCTGTTGCAAGAGTACTGCGCTTGCACTATCTAAGGCAAGCGTAAAAACCAATATGGCCATTTGAACACCATTCCTGGCCCTGTCGCCTGACTACAAACAAACACACTTTGTGAACAAGCCGCCTCGGCACATCAGCGGGCAGCTGATTTAGTGATTTAGGGTTTACCGGTTTGACTGCGCTGATTGTCGGGAGTTCCGATCTAGAATAACGAAACTGTATGCGGGAACACCGTCACCGGCGGGCACAGCGGCCACCCGTTGCTCGCACCATAATCGTGCATCAACCTGCGGGAAAAATACGTCGCCCTGAGGGCTGTCCTCCACCCTCGTCAGGTAAATACGATCGGCTGAGGCCATAGCATGCTGGTATATCTGTGCGCCGCCTATGACCATTATTTCATCGACGGCATCCCGTTCGGCGATCCGACGAGCGATAGCTAAGCCACCGCTCAATGAATCGACGATAACAACACCATCCGGGTGCCAATCGGTACGCGATGTCACTACGATACTGGTTCTTCCCGGCAAGGGTTTACCGATGGATTCGTATGTTTTACGACCCATAATCATTGGCTTGCCGAGGGTCATTTTTTTAAAATACTGGAGGTCCTCAGGCAACCGCCAGGGCAGCGCGTTACCTGTCCCAATAACACCATTTTGACCGACTGCAGCAATCAAACACAGACGCATAACGGGCTAGACCGCGATGGGCGCTGAAATTCCAGGATGAAACTGGTAGTCACTCAAGGTGAAGTCCGCATAACTAAATTCACTAATATCCTGCACGGCAGGGTTTAACGTCATCACTGGTAAGGGAAAGGGTTCTCGACCCAATTGTAAATCTGTCTGCTCAAGATGGTTAAGGTATAAATGCGCATCGCCCAGTGTATGGACAAACTCGCCGCACTTTAGTCCACAGACCTGAGCGATCATCATGGTTAAAAGGGCATAGGACGCTATATTAAATGGCACGCCCAGAAAAACATCAGCGCTGCGCTGGTAAAGTTGACAGCTCAACTTCCCTTCCGCCACATAAAACTGGAAAAAGGCGTGGCATGGCGCCAACGCCATGCGCCCGCACAGGACATTTGCCTGCGGAGCCAAGCTCTCATCCGGTAATTGAGCAGGGTTCCAGGCCGAAACGATGAGGCGGCGGGAGTCAGGTCGTGTGCGCAATTGCTCCATAAGCTGATCGAGCTGATCAATGCTGCCGCCGTCTGGTGTCGGCCAGGATCGCCATTGCTGGCCATAGACCGGGCCGAGATCGCCACTGTCTGTCGCCCACTCATCCCAAATAGAAACACCGTGCTTTTTTAGATAGGCGGTATTGGTATCGCCCTTTAAAAACCACAGCAACTCATGAATAATGGACTTCATATGCACCCGCTTGGTGGTGACCAGCGGGAAGCCATCCGCGAGGTTAAAACGCATCTGATAGCCAAATACGCTTAAGGTACCTGTGCCGGTGCGATCGCCCTTGGTTACGCCGTTCTGCCTGACATGGCGCATTAAATCTAGATACTGTTGCATGAGTCGCTCTGTTGTACCTCGTGAACGTCTAGTACGTCGTGAATGTCTCGTATCTCTTAATGTCTAAACGCCCAGTAAGGTAATTACCGCAACTGTCTGACTTTGTTTATTTGCCAATGCCCGATTTATTTACCGATGCCCATGTTTCGATACCGGTAAGCCCACAAGATCATCAGCACCCCGACAATAATCATTGGCAAACTTAATATCTGGCCCCGTGTCATCCAGTCAAATAAATCAAACCCGATATGACTATCCGGCTCCCGAACGAATTCGACAACAAATCTAAAAACACCGTACAACGCCAGGAATAGTCCGCTCACCGCAGCCGTTGGCCGGGGCCTACGGGAGAACAACCACAACAGCCCAAACAGCGCCACACCCTCCAATGCCACCTGATAGAGCTGCGACGGATGCCGCGCCAGTTGCTCGGGATCCCGTGGGAACACCATCCCCACTGGCAGTTCAGTTGACCGCCCCCATAACTCCTGACCGATAAAGTTGCCGAGCCGCCCCAGTCCCAGCCCGATTGGAACGAGCGGCGCAACAAAATCACTGACTGCGAAAAACTGCTGACCGACTCGTCTGGCGAAAATATACATGGCCACAATAACACCTAGTAAACCGCCATGAAACGCCATACCACCTTCCCACAGGCGAAACAGCCACAATGGGTCAGCCACCCATTTATCAAAATTATAAAAAAGCACGTAGCCGCAACGCCCACCAATAATGACACCGAAAGCCGCATATACGATGAGATCTTCGACCTGGTCCCGTCGGATCGGCGACCAGGCGCGCTGACTTCGAGACCGACCCAGCAACCAGGCGCCGAGGAAACCCAGAAGGTACATAATACCGTACCAATGCACGGTGAACGGACCAACGCTAACAAGTACAGGATCGATATTCGGGTAGCTGAGCATAGACACCAGGTTGGTCAATTATAAATGACGGCAAGCATAGCCGGTCGCACTCCGCATTGTCACGGTTAGCGATGGCACTAACTCAACGACGCAAGCTAATCACCGGCCAGCCACGGGCCTCCGCTTCAGCCCTCAGCCTGGTATCGGGATCGACGACGACCGGGTGGTCGACAATTTGTAACAACGCGACGTCATTGATTGAATCACTGTAAAAATAGCTGCCCTGTAAGGTTGCCTTATGCTGCCGTAGCCAGTCTTGTAAACGCTCGACTTTACCCTCGCGGTAACTCGGCGTACCCAGCACCCTCCCGGTATAGCGACCGCCAACAAATTCCGGCTCTGTCGCAATGACAGCATCGACCTGGAGCTTACGACAGATAGGATCAACCACAAAACGATTGGT
This sequence comes from Porticoccaceae bacterium, assembly GCA_041622295.1. Lineage (GTDB taxonomy): Bacteria > Pseudomonadota > Gammaproteobacteria > Pseudomonadales > Porticoccaceae > HB2-32-21. Next base: position 493 of record JBFJZC010000061.1, on the reverse strand, counting down.
GGCAGAAATGACCACCAGCCTGTCGCCTGCCGCGCGATGCTTCGCCAGAAGTTTCTCGGCGGCGGGCAGCCACATGCTGGCGATCACCTGATCCATAAATTCACTGTGCAACGCATCCAGTTCGTTTTTATCGATGGCCGCGAGGGGCGCGAGGGCGAACGCCAGATAGGCGTGAATATCCAGGGTGCCAGCCTCGTAATCGCGGAAAAAACCGTCGTTCATCCGCCTATAGTAATCGGGCGCGACTTTATTTTTGTGAACCAGCCACTCTCCCCATGCGTAATCGCTATCGCCCGCGATAAGAGTATTGTCGAGATCAAATAACGCTAATGACACCATGAACCCGCCTGAAATAACGCTAATGACACCATGAACCCGCCTGGTCGCCGCCCAAAAGGACGCAGGATAACGACAATCGCCCCGCCTCTCAACGACCGTTTGCTGCCCGCTTAGCTCTGTGGAACAATACGCCGCAATACAACAATTACAGTGC